>NZ_JBIVVI010001780.1:0-1225 GCF_044757675.1 Kitasatospora sp. NPDC091257 | reverse complement strand
ACCCCCGAAGGATCACCGGACGACCCTCGGAGGGCCACCGGAGCAGCCCCGACGGCCCGTCGACAAAAATATGCAGACCGGTCTACTATCGCCGCATGGGAGTCAAGGGCGAGGAGACCCGGGCCCGGCTGATCGCCGGCACCAGGGAACTGATCGAGGCGCAGGGCTACTTCGGGACCGGACTCAACCGGATCGTGGCCGCCACCGGCGCCCCGCGCGGCTCGCTCTACTTCCACTTCCCCGGTGGCAAGGACCAGTTGGTGGCCGCCGCACTCACCCAGGCCGGCCAGGAGGTCGAGGCGCTGCTCACGACGCTGGCCGGCGAGGGCGCCGACACCGCCACCCTCGCCGAGCAGCTGATCGAGGCCTTCGCCGAGCGCCTGGAGCGCTCGGACTACACCAGCGGCTGCCCGATCGCCACCGTCGCCCTGGAGGTGGCCGGCACCAACGAGACCCTGCGGACGGTCTGCGCCGGGCTGTACGCGGGCTGGCAGCAGGTCCTGGCCGACCGCCTGGAGCGCGAAGGTTTCGGCCCGGCGCAGGCCGGGGCCGCCGCCGGGCAGGCGCTCGCCCTGCTGGAGGGGGCCGTCCTGCTCGCCTCCGTCCGGCGCAGCCGCGAGCCACTGGACCACGCCCGGCACGCCGTCCGGCACTTGCTCGGCAGCCGGTAGACGGAGCGCGGGCGGCGGGCCGTTCCGCGCCGCCGCCCGCCCGCGCCCGAAAAATATGCAGACCGGTCTACTGATTCTGGATCCCTGGAGTTCACCGTGACGCCCGCCCCACCGCCCCGCACCCTCGTCCTCGGCGCCACCGGCTTCCTCGGCCGCTGGCTCGTCCTCGAACTCCTCAGCCGCGGCGAGCCGGTGGCCGCCGCCGTCCGCGACACCGCCGGCGCGGACACCCTGCGCCGGTGGCTGCACGACCACGGCGCGGACGGCACCGCGCCGACCACCGTCACCGCCGACCTCACCCGCCCCGGCCTCGGGCTCTCCCCCGAGGACGACGCCCGGCTCGGCGAGGTCCGCGACGTCCACAACCTCGCCGCCCGCTACGCCTTCGGCCTCACCCGCGCCCAGGCCGAACCCGCCAACGTCCACGGCGCGCTGCACGCCCTGCAGTGGTCCGCCACCCGGCCCGGGCTGCGCCGCCTGGTCCACCTCTCCGGCTACCGCGTCGGCCGCGACCCGCGGCCGCGGTACCCCCTCGACCCCTCCGCCACCGCCAC
>NZ_JBIVVI010001779.1:0-1231 GCF_044757675.1 Kitasatospora sp. NPDC091257 | reverse complement strand
GCCGGCACGAGGCCCTGCGCACGGTCTACCCGGCGGTCGACGGTCAGCCGCGCCAGCTGGTGCTGCCCGCCGGCGACGTCGAGGTGCCGTTCCGGGTCGAGCCGTGCGCGGAGGAGGAGGTGGCGGAGCGGATCTCGGCCGAGGCGTTCGCCGCCTTCGATCTCTCGACCGAGCTTCCGTTGCGGGTGGCGCTGTTCACGCTCGGCGAGGGCGAGGGCGAGGGCGAGGGCGAGTCGGTGTTGGTGCTGACCTTGCACCACATCGCGAGTGACGGTTGGTCGATGAGGCCGTTGTGGGAGGGGGTGGCGTCGGCCTATCGGGCGCGGTTGGCGGGGCTGGCGCCGGAGTGGGAGCCGTTGGCCGTTCAGTACGCGGATTACTCGCTGTGGCAGCAGGAGCTGCTGGGTGGGGTCGTGGGTGAGCAGTTGGCGTACTGGTCGGAGGTGCTGCGGGATTCGCCGCAGGAGGTGGCGTTGCCGTTGGACCGGCCTCGGTCGGGGGTGGTTTCGCGTGCGGGTGGTCGGGTGGAGTTCGGGCTGGATGCGGAGCTGCATGCCGAGCTGGAGGGGTTGGCGCGTCGGCACGGTGTGACGTTGTTCATGGTGTTGCATGCGGCGTTGGCGGCTCTGTTGTCGCGGCTGGGTGCGGGGACGGATGTTCCGATCGGGACGGTGGTGGCGGGGCGTTCGGACCAGGCGTTGGACGATGTGGTCGGGTTCTTCGTGAACACGTTGGTGCTGCGGACGGATGTGTCGGGTGAGCCGACCTTCGGTGAGTTGTTGGGCCGGGTCCGTGAAGCGGATCTGGCGGCGTTCACGAACCAGGACGTGCCGTTCGAGCGGCTGGTGGAGGAGCTGAACCCGGTCCGTTCGGCCTCCGTGCATCCGCTGTTCCAGGTGATGCTGGTCCTGCAGAACAACAACGAGGAGGCGCTTCAGCTCCCGGGCGTCACGCTGGAAGCGGAGACCTTCGCCGATGCCCCGGCCAAGTTCGACCTCAACTTCGCCTTCACGGAGTCGTGGGCCGGCGATGGCACGCCGGGCGGAATCCGGGTGGAGCTGCAGTACGCGGTGGACCTGTTCGACCACGGCACGGTTGAGCTGATGGGGCGGCGGTTGGGTGCGCTGTTGGCTGCCATGGTTGCGGATCCGGAGCGGTCGGTCGGGTCGGTGGATGTGCTGGTGGGTGGTGAGCGTGAGCTGATCGTGTCGGGGTGGGGTGGTGGTTCGGG
>NZ_JBIVVI010001778.1:0-1233 GCF_044757675.1 Kitasatospora sp. NPDC091257 | reverse complement strand
GTTCTGTCGCTGCGGCCGGCGCCCGCTCCGCAGTTGGCGCTGGCGGCGGAGTTCCCGAGTGCGGACGCGGCCGGGGCGGCGGTCTGCGGGGACGTCGAAGCTGATCTGCCAGCGCACCACCCGCTGGTCGCGTGCGGCCAGGGTCAGTTCGTAGCTGACCAGCCATCCCTTGGCGTCCTCGGGCCAGGTCTGGTCCCACTGCCCGGTGATCTGGTAGTCGGAGGTGACCGATGAGGCTTCGACCTGGATATCGACCTGGGCGCGGCGCTGGATGGAGAGGTTTCCGGGGGCGGTGACCCACGCGGTCGGGGACAGGGTGCCCTCGAAGGTGCGGCTGACGGTGCCGGTGACGGTGATCGTGGCCTTGCTGCCGGCGGGCAGTTTCAGCGGCTGGTGCAGGCCGCCGGTGACCGAGCCGGTGCCGCACTGGGCGCCGTTCTCGCCCCGGCAGTGCACCTGTTCGGCACCGTTTCGCATCGGAGCGGGGATCTCGCCCTCCACCCGCACCTCGGGCGCGTCGCCGGGGCCCAGGTTGGCTACCTGGATGGTGTAGGAGACCTGCTGTCCCGCGTGGGCGGTGCGCGGGCCGTCCATCTCCAGCGGGACGGTCACCGGCGGCGCCACGCTCAGGTCACGGATCCGGTAGGTCCCTGTGGCCTGGTAGTGGACCGTCGCGGACAGGCCGAGCTTGAACGTTTCGGGCATCGCCGTCATCGCGGGCCCCTCCAATGCGAAGGTCGCCAACGTGCCGCCGGGGTCGGATCCACGGGTGTGACGCACGGTCAGGACGGTGCCGTTGATACACATCTGGACATGCGCGCCGTCTTGCCACGAAGCTTCGAACCCGCCGGGCACCTCGGGCCCGACGCCCAGCAGCTCGAATCCGCTCAGCAGGTTCCCCGAGCCGCGCACCGCGATCCGGTTCGGCAGCTCCGGATCGTCCTGACCGCCGCCGTCTCCGACCCTGTAGTACTGGAAAATGGCCATGCTGTCCAAGGCGACGCCGACATACCCCGCAGTGACGCCCGCCCGTTCGGGATCATGGAGGTCGTCCTTGTGCTGGTAGGCGTAGCCCAGGCCGTACCAGCTGTCTGCGGCCTGCGTCGTCTGCCGCCCATCGATGAGGAACACACACAGTCCCAGGCCGAAGGAGTCGTTCGCACCGGTGGAGGCTTCGGTGGCGTAGTCGAAGTCGATGACCACCCCCTGGGCAGAAGGAAAGGGCTGGTCCAG
>NZ_JBIVVI010001777.1:0-1236 GCF_044757675.1 Kitasatospora sp. NPDC091257 | reverse complement strand
GGAACGGACGGGGACGATCAGGGCAGCAGCAGGCCGGCGAGCTCGTCCAGCAGTTCGGCGACCCTGCGGGCCTTCGCCGGGTCCGGGACGGCCTTGGCGATGACCGGCTCGGCGGGCCGGGCGACGTGGGCGCGGATGGCGCGTCGGGCGTGGTCGGAGACGGTCAGCAGGGTGCGCCGCCCGTCGGCCGGGTCGGGCGCGGCGTCGAGCAGGCCCTGTTCGCGCAGCCGGGCGACGGAGACCGAGACGTGGCTCTGGGCGAAGCCGGTCCGGACCCGGATCTCCTGGACGGAGGTGGCGGGGTGCCGGTACACGTCGGCGATCACGGCGATCTCCCCGGGGGTGAGGTGCTCGGAGGCCGAGTCGGTGATCAGGGTGCGGCCGAGTTCGGTCAACCGCTTGCCGAGTCTGAGGAGTTGCACGCCGTCCATGCCCGACAGAATACATCTTCACCGATGCATCGGTGCCGATGTAGATTGCCGGGCATGACGACCTCCGAACCGCTCAGCCCGGTCTCCCGCACCGCCCTGTCCGTCGCGCGGGTGCGGGCCTACGAGAGCTCCCGCCCCGACCCGCTCTTCGTCGACCCGTACGCCCTGGCGTTCGTCACCGCCGCCGGCCTCGAACCGGCCCTGTCCGGGCCGGTCAGCAACCTCGCCAGGGGCCTGGTCACCCACGGCATCCTGCGCACCCGCTTCTACGACGACCGGCTGCCCGCCGCCGGCGCCGACCAGGTGGTGCTGCTGGCGGCCGGCCTGGACACCCGGGCGTACCGGCTGGACTGGCCGGCCGGCACCCGGGTGTTCGAGCTCGACCTGGGCCCGGTGCTGGCCTTCAAGGAGCAGGTCCTGGACGGGCTCGGCGCCGTGCCGCGGGCCGGGCGCACCGCCCTGGCCGCCGACCTGCTGGACCCGACCTGGCCCGAGCGACTGGTCGCGGCCGGGTTCGACCCGGCGCGGCGCTCGGTCTGGCTGGCCGAGGGGCTGCTGGTCTACCTCACGGCCGAGGAGGCGGCCGGACTGCTCACGGCGGTGGGCGGGCTGGCGGCCCCGGGCAGCCGACTGCTGCTGGAGCAGGGCCGGGACGTGAGCCGCACACCGCACGACCCGGCGCTCGCCCACGTGACCGGGCTGTGGCGCGGCGGCCTCGGCCCGGACACCGGCGGATGGCTCGACCGGAACGGCTGGACCGTCGGCATCACCACCCTGGTCCGGCTCGGGGAGGCCTACGGGCGCC
>NZ_JBIVVI010001776.1:0-1238 GCF_044757675.1 Kitasatospora sp. NPDC091257 | reverse complement strand
GGACGGGGCGGCTCCCACCCGGCCCACCGGGGTGGGAGCCGCCGCACGTGACACCCGCGTTGCGCCGTGTTGCGGGCCGGTGACCGGATCGTGCGTCGATCTTGTCGGACGGCGCGGCGGCCGCTTACGTTCGAAACGCACCATCTCGACCGGCCCTCACCCGGCCGCCCCTCACCCCCGCGGAGCCCACCATGTCGCCGACCCCTCGCCCGCTGCGGAAACTCGGCTTCCTGACCATCGGGCTCTTCGACGAGGCGGACCCCCGCCGCGGCCACGAGTCCACCCTCGACCTCATCACCCTCGGCGAGCGGCTCGGCTTCGACAGCGCCTGGCTGCGCCACCGCCACCTCCAGTACGGCATCTCCTCCCCGATCGCCGTGCTCGCCGCCGCCACCCAGCGCACCAGCCGCATCCAGCTCGGCACCGCCGTCACCCCGCTCGGCTGGGAGAACCCGCTGCGGCTCGCCGAGGACCTGGCCACCGTGGACGTGCTCTCCGGCGGCCGGCTCAACCCCGGCTTCAGCGTCGGCCCGCCCACCCACTACGAGCAGGTGCGCGGCACGCTCTACCCGGACACCGGCGAGCAGGAGGACTTCAGCCCCCGGCGCGCCGAACGGCTGCTCGCCCTGGTCCGCGGCGAGGACGCCTCCGACTTCGCCGGCACCGAGGGCATCGAGGTGTACTCCCGCCGCGTCCAGCCGCACTCCCCCGGCCTGGCGTCCCGGCTCTGGTACGGCGCCGGCAGCCTGCGCTCGGCCCGCTGGGCCGGCGAGCAGGGGCTCAACCTGCTCACCAGCAGCGTGGTGAAGCCGGAGAGCGAGGAGGGCCCGCTCGACTTCGCCGCCATCCAGGCCGCCCAGATCCGCGCCTTCCGCGAGCGCCACCCCGACGGCGAGCGCGCCCGGGTCTCCCACGGCCTGGTGGTCATCCCCACCGACAGCGCCACCCCCGAGCAGCGCGCCAAGTACCGGGCCTACGCCCTCGCCCGCACCCCGCGCACCCTCGCCCCGCAGGGCCCGGCCCGGCTGCTGTTCGCCCCCGACCTGGTCGGGACGACCGAGGAACTCGTCGAACGGCTGCACGCCCACGCCGGCTACCGCGAGGTGGACGAGGTCGCCTTCGCCCTGCCGTTCACCTTCGAACACGAGGACTACGTACAGATCCTCACCGACCTGGCGACCCGGCTCGGGCCCGCCCTCGGCTGGCGTCCGCAGCCGACGCCCGCCGAGGGCTGACCC
>NZ_JBIVVI010001775.1:0-1241 GCF_044757675.1 Kitasatospora sp. NPDC091257 | reverse complement strand
GTCGTAGGCGAAGCCGTTGACGTCGACCCGCACGCGGGACGCGGCGCCGGGCGCCTTCTGGGGCCGCCGGACCGACCTGGTGGCGGGCTGCTGGTCCGGCGGCCCCCGGAGAGGCCGGGAGACGGGCTGCAGGGGCAGTGCTCAGGCCTCGTCGTCGTGGCGGCGGGACGGCAGGATCTCGGTGGTGCCGGGCCGGTCGAAGTGCCGGTGCAGGCCGACGGGCCAGCGGTCCAGGTGCGTGGTGGAGGCCGTGAGGACGATGTCGACGCCGGCCTTGCGGCCGATGACGGCCACACGCGTCAGCAGGTGGCCGAACGGGGCGCTCTTGCCCAGCAGCTCGTGGGCCAGGTCGACCTGGTCGACGATCAGGCGGATGCGCGGCTCGGCCTCGGTCGGGGTGTGCTCGTGGCCGCTGGCGTAGCGCCGGTCGACCTCGGTGAGCACGTCGGTGAGCAGCTGCTCGGCGCCGTCGATGTGGGTGTGCCGGTCGGCGCCGTCCAGCTCGTCGTAGGGGGTGATGGCCCAGACGGTGGTGGTCGGGTCGTCGGCGTGGGCGGTGATGAGCTGCTGGAGGCGGTGGGTCTTGCCGGAGCCGGTGCGGCCGATGATCAGCTTGGGGTCGGACACGGTGTTCCTCTTTCCTCTGGCGGTCGCGCCCGGGTGCGGGTGCGGGGTTGGGGATCGGCGGGAATGACTGCCGTGGTGCCTGGTGGTGCGTCAGGCTGGTGCGGACGAACGGGAGGGTGCTGTGGGCTGGTTCTGGGACAGCGGGCCGCGGGTGACCGAGTTCGACGCGGTGATCGACGAGGACGGCACGATCTGGGATGCGTTCACCGACGACGACGGCGTGCTGTGGCTCGACGCGGACGAGTCGGTGGTGGTGACGGTGACCGGCGTGATCATCGGCAACCAGATCCGCGACGCCTGGGTGCTGGAGGACGGGACGCTGTGGATCCCGGACTGACCGTCAGGGGCGCACCGAGCTGGCGGCGTGGGCGCCGTCGTCGAGGAGCGAGTGGATCGCGGGGGCGACGCCGGTGGAGGCCAGCATGAAGCCGAACAGGATCGCGACAACGGCCGTCAGCAGGGTGGTGCGGCCGTTGCGGTACAGGAAGTAGAGGACCGCGCCGAACAGGACGACACCGGAGACGGACAGGACCACGGGGGTTCTCCTCGGGGTGTGCAGCGGGGGGCCCCCGGGGGCGGCGGGGCCCCCCGCGGGGGGGGGGGGGGGGCGCGGA
>NZ_JBIVVI010001774.1:0-1243 GCF_044757675.1 Kitasatospora sp. NPDC091257 | reverse complement strand
TTGGGGGCGGCGGGGGCGCCCGCCCGTGGGGCCCTGCCCGGGCGTGTCGTAGCGCCCGGGGGGGGCGCGGGGCCGCCGGTGGCCGGGCCGTCCGGGCGTCAGCCGGTGGTGAGCACCAGCTTGTGCTTGGTGGCCTTCTCGACCGCGTCCGGCGAGTAGGACCAGGTCAGCAGCTTGCCCTTGAGCCAGAGGTCGGTCTGGTCGTTGTAGTTGTCGTGGAAGGCGTGGCCGGAGGCGCCACCGACGTTGATCCAGCGCGAGGAGTCGAGGTCGTTCAGGTCGACCACCATGCGCATCGACGGGATCCAGTCCACCTGGTAGCCGGCCGCCGCGTTCCAGCCGGCCGCGTCGACCGCCGCCGAGCCGCCGGAGAGCCGGTACGGGCCGCGGTTGAGCAGCTTGTGCACCGCGCCGGAGGCGATCGAGGAGTTGTCGGTGCCGAGGGTCTGCTCGCGCAGCTCCAGCTTGTGCAGGCGGCCCCAGCTCCAGGTGGAGACGTCCTTGCTGAGCAGCGAGGTCAGCTCCTGGCGGGCGTTCTTCATCGCCTCCTGGAGCAGGTTGTTCAGGCCCTTCTGCTCCTTGTGCTGATCGTCGATGTACGTCCACCACGAGCTGTCGGGCTTCTCCAGCTGCTGGCGGACCACCTCGGTCCAGCGGTCGCCGCCGTCCGGCTGGGCCTTGCCCGGCTCGCGGGTGCCGCACTCGGTGACGATCTTGGTGGAGCTGTCCGGCTTGGTCGGGTCGTCCTGCTGGCGGACCAGCAGGCAGTTGTCCTTGGCCCGCAGGTCGGCCGGGAACTTCTGGCCGAAGGCCAGGATCAGCAGCTGGCGCCAGACGCCGTTGTAGTAGGCGGCGGCGGCCGAGTCGGCGTCCTGGTGGAAGTTCCAGTCCTTCAGCAGGTCCTGGGCCTCGCGCACGTACGGGTCGCTGATCGGCTGCTTGAGCAGCAGCGGGACGAGCGTCTTGGCCATCACGCTGGTGTTGTCCAGCTGGAGGGTCTGCATGTCGTCCGGCGAGATCTTGCCGTTGTTCTTGAGCAGGCCCTCGATCTGGTCGGTGATCTCCTTGGCGCGGGTGCCGTACTCCCAGTCCTTGGTCAGGTTGTACTTGTAGCTCGGGTCCACCACGGCCTGGTTGGCGGTGACGATGTAGCCGGCCGAGGGGTTGAGGCTCCAGGGCAGCGCGGTGAAGGGGATCGGGTCCTTCCACTGGTACGCGGAGTCCCAGCCCGGCGAGGGGAGGG
>NZ_JBIVVI010001773.1:0-1243 GCF_044757675.1 Kitasatospora sp. NPDC091257 | reverse complement strand
CGCCCCTGCTCCAGCCACGTGTACCAGGTCACCCCCACCCCGGCGAGCAGCGCCAGCTCCTCGCGGCGCAGCCCCGGGGTGCGCCGCCGAACCCCGGGCGCCAGCCCGACGTCCTGCGGCGTCAGCCGCGCGCGACGACTGCGCAGAAAGCTCGACAGTGCCGAGCGGCGCTCCCCGGTGTCGTCCACGTCCCTCACGTCCACCCCGTCCACCCCGTCCCCCGTTCTTCCCGGTAGTCCGACTACCAGTATTCCCACGCACTGCTGCGGGCCGGCCGATCGGGAGAGGCTTGACCGCGTCAACGGACCGCACATGCGAGGGAACGCCGATGAGCCACCGTCAGAACCGTACTGCCCGCCGGGCCCTGGCCGCCGTCGCCGCCGCGGCCGCCCTCCTCGGCACGGCCGGGGCGCTGCCCGCCGCGGCCGCCGCCTGCCCGGCACCCGCCGTGATCCAGGGCCGCGCGCCCGGCCTCGTCCCCGAGTCGGGCGACTGGGACGCCGCCCACCACCGCTTCCTGCTCGGCTCGCTGCGGCACGGCACCGTCTCCGCCGTCGGCACCGACGCCGGCGTGCGCACCCTGGTGGACGACCCCGGCACCCTGATCGAGACCGCCGGCCTGCGGATCGACCCGGTCCACCGCCGCGTCCTGGTCACCAACCTCGACAACGGCATCGGCGAGCGCAGCACCCCCGCCACCCTGGGCAAGGTCGCCGGGATCGGCGCCTACGACCTGGACACCGGCCGACGCCTCTTCTACACCGACCTCGCGGCGGTCGCCGCCGACGGCGCCGACCACCTGGCCAACGACATCGCGATCGGCCCCGACGGCACCGCGTACGTCACCGACTCCTTCGCCCCCGTCGTCTACCGGGTCGCCCCGGACGGCAGCGCCGCCGTCCTGCTGCGCGACCCGCGACTGGCCCCCGCCCCCGGCGCGTACGGCCTCAACGGCATCGTCCACCGGGACGGCCGGCTGATCCTCGGCAAGTGGGACGACGGCACCCTGTGGCAGGTCCCGCTGGGGAACCCGGCCGCGCTGCGGCGCGTCGAGGTGGCCGGCGGGCAGGCGCTGCTCCACCTGGACGGCCTGCTCGGCCGCCCGGACGGCTCGATCGCGGGCGTCACCAACGCCTTCTTCGGCGCGGGACGGGACGCCGAGGTCGAGTTGCGCTCCGAGGACCACTGGCGCACCGCCCGCCTCACCGCCGTCCGCAACGACGCCGGCAGCGCCTCGACCATG
>NZ_JBIVVI010001772.1:0-1246 GCF_044757675.1 Kitasatospora sp. NPDC091257 | reverse complement strand
GTGCGGCGGTGCCGGACACCGGGGCCTCCTCGGTGGCGGCCTCCACCTGGTCCGGGTCGTCGAGCAGGAACACCGCCGCCGCGGCGCCGACGGTCAGGGCCACGGCGGCGGTCAGCGCCGTTCGTCCGAGGGCCCGTCTGCGGCCTCCTCCGGCCCGGGCGCGCCTCGCCGGGCCGCCCTCGGCCGAGGGCGCCGGGACGGAGCCGGACGCCGAGGACGCCGGCACCGGCCCGGAGGCCGCGGCGGGCTCCGGCACCGGCCCGGACGCGACGACGGTGGGGGTCGGGACGGCCACCGGGGCGAGGACCGTACGGGCCGAGGCCCAGCCCGGTCCGTCCGTCCGGTCGCCCGGATCACCGGAACCGCCCGGATCACCGAAACCGCCCTGCTCGCCGGCATCACCCCGCTCGGCCTCGGCCGGTACCTGCGGCAGCTCGGCGTGCCGGGTCATCTGGTTGGTCAGATGGTGCGGCAGCCAGTCGTCGCCGAACCTGAGGTGCCCGCCGACCGCCGGGTGGCTCCGGGCGGCGGCGATCACCTCGGCGGTGGTCGGCCGGTCCTCGGGCCGCTTGGCGAGGCAGTGCAGCAGCAGCTCGCGCAGGCCCGCCGGGACCGGGGTGAGGTCCGGCTCCTCGTGGACGGTCCGGTAGAGCGTCGACGGGTCCGGCCCGTCGCCGAAGGGCGGGTTGCCGCCGGCGACGTGGACGGCGAGGGCGCCGAGGGCGTACACGTCGGTGGCCGGGGTCGCGGGCCGGCCCATCGCCTGTTCGGGCGCCATGTAGGCGGGCGAGCCGATGCGCAGCCCGGTGCCGGTGAGCGCGGCGGCGTCGGCGGCCCGGGCGATGCCGAAGTCGATCACCCGGGGGCCGTCCGGGGCGATCAGCACGTTGCCCGGTTTGAGGTCGCGGTGCACCACCCCGGTGGCGTGGATCGCCTGCAGCGCCTCGGCGATGCCGGCGATCAGCAGCAGGACCGTCCGTTCGGGGAGCGGGCCGAAGCGCCGTACCACCTGTTGCAGGGACGGGCCCGGCACGTACGTGGTGGCCAGCCACGGCGGGGCGGCCTCCACGCCGGCGTCCACGAGCTGGGCGGTGAACAGTCCGTGGATGCGTCTGGCGCTGGCCACCTCCTGGGCGAACCGGGCGCGGAACTCCGGATCCTCGGCCAGTTCGGGCCGCACCACCTTGAGTGCGACCGGCCGCCCGCCGCACAGAGACTGGACACCTGAACATGGGCAAGAACGTCG
>NZ_JBIVVI010001771.1:0-1247 GCF_044757675.1 Kitasatospora sp. NPDC091257 | reverse complement strand
CCACGTCGGCACCGTTCCCGCCCTGCGCGTCCGGCGCGACACACTCGTCATCCCCCTGCGGCCCTCGGTCGGCCTCGCCCCTCCTGCCGGCCGCTCGCCCATGGATCCGGCCGCGGCAGGAGTCGGGTTCACGATCCGGTTGCCGCGGGTAGGCAGGTGAGCACCAGGAGTGGCCAGCGGTAGCAGGAGGGAACCGGAATGAGCGGTCAGCCGGCAGGGACGACGGACGACGGCGGTACCCGGGCCGCGGCACCGTACGACGAGGCCGATGTCATCTTCCACGGCGGGGAGATCGTGACGGCGGCCGCCGACTCCGAGGAGTCCGACCCGCGCCCCGAGGCGGTGGCCGTCAAGGACGGTGTCATCGTCCACGTGGGTGACTACCAGGAGGCCGCCGACCGCTGGCAGGGGCCGCGAACGCAGGTGCGCGACCTCGCCGGCCGCGCCCTGCTGCCCGGGTTCATCGACGCCCACGGCCACCTGGGCGGTATCGGCCTGCAGGCCACCCTCGCCAATCTGCTGGCCGATCCCGACGGCGACGTCACCGACATCGCCTCGCTCCAGGAGAAGCTGCGCGCGTGGGCGAAGACCCCGGTGGGCGCCTTCTCCCAATGGATCATCGGGTTCGGCTACGACGACGCCATGCTCGCCGAGGGCCGGCACCCCACCCGCGAGGATCTCGACAAGGTGTCCACCACCCGGCCGGTGCTGGCCATCCACCAGTCCTTCCACCTCGGGGCGGTGAACAGCCGCGGCCTGCGGGAGCTGGGCTGTACCAGGGCCAGCGCGGACCCGGACGGCGGCGTCATCCGCCGCCGGCCCGGCCCCGTGGCCCGGCCGTACGGCGAGCCCAACGGCGTCCTGGAGGAGACGGCCTTCAGCCCGGCCTCCGAAAAGGCCACCGAGGGGCTGCCGCCGACCGCGCTGGCCGCCCTCTTCGGCAAGGGCGTGGCGTCGGCCGCGAGCTTCGGCTTCACGACCGTCCAGGAGGGCGGCGCCACGCTGAAGAACCTCAAGGCCCTGCGGGACGCCGCCGCCGTCGTGCCGTTCAAGATCGACGTCGTCGCCTACGCGCGGGCCGACGAGGCGACGGCCTCACCGGAGCCGGACCCGGTCGGCGCGAGCCAGGAATACCACCGGGGTGTGCGCGCGGCCGGCGTGAAGATGTACCTGGACGGATCCCCGCAGGGCCGCACGGCCTGGCTCACCGAGCCCTACCAGGAGCGGCCGGAGGGCACGCCCGAGGG
>NZ_JBIVVI010001770.1:0-1248 GCF_044757675.1 Kitasatospora sp. NPDC091257 | reverse complement strand
CCCGCCTTCGCGGCGGCGTTCGACGCGGTCTGTGCGGAGCTGGACGCGAGGCTCGGGCGGTCGGTGCGCGAGGTCGTCCTCGACGGCGTCGAGGATCTGGACCGGACGGTGTGGGCGCAGGCCGGGCTGTTCGCGGTCGAGGTGGCGTCGTTCCGGCTGCTGGAGTCCTGGGGCGTGCTCCCGGACGTGCTGCTCGGGCATTCGATCGGTGAGGTGGCGGCCGCTCATGTGGCCGGGGTGTTCTCGCTGGCGGACGCGTGCGCCCTGGTGGCGGCGCGGGGCCGGCTGATGGACGCGCTGCCCGAGGGCGGCGCGATGCTGGCGGTCCAGGCCGCCGAGGCCGAGGTGCGGGCGGAGATCGGCGACCGGCTGGACGTCGCGGCCGTCAACGGCCCGACCTCCGTGGTGGTTTCCGGGCCGGCGGACGCGGTCGAGGAGTTCGCCGCGCGCTGGTCGGCCGAGGGCCGCAAGATCCGCCGGCTGACGGTCTCGCACGCCTTCCACTCGGTCCTGATGGAGCCGATGCTCGCCGAATTCGCCGCCGTGCTGGCGGAGTTGACCTTCGCCGAGCCGCGTATCCCGGTCGTCTCCAACCTGACCGGCGGGATCGCCGAGCCGGGCCTGCTCACCACCCCCGACTACTGGCTGCGCCAGGTCCGCGAGGCCGTCCGCTTCGCCGACGGCGTCGACGCCCTGGGCCGACGGGGCGTCACCCGCTTCGCCGAGCTCGGCCCCGACGGCGTGCTGTGCGGGATGGCCCAGCACGCCGGCGTCGAGGGCGCCTTCGCGCCGCTGCTGCGCGGCTCCGGCCACGACGGCGTGCGCACCTTCCACGCCGCCGTCGGCGCGCTCTGGGCGGCGGGTGCCGCCGTGGACTGGCCGGCGGCCTTCGCGGGCCGTGGCGAGGGGCGGGTCGTGCTGCCCACGTACGCCTTCCAGCACCAGTCCTACTGGGCCCGTCCCGCCGCTCCCGCCACCGCGGCCGAGGGCGCGGAGGGCACCGCCGAGGGCCGGTTCTGGGCCGCCGTCGAGCGCGAGGACGTGGCCGAACTGACCGGCGCCCTCGGCGTGGACGCGGACCAGGGGGAGCTGCGGGCCGTGCTGCCCGCGCTGTCCTCCTTCCGGCGCCGCCGCCGGGACGAGGCCGTCATCGACTCCTGGCGCTACCGGGTCCGCTGGAAGCCGCTCGCCGACGCGCCCGCCGCGGGCACGCTCACCGGCACCTGGCTGGTCGTCGCGACCCCGGGG
>NZ_JBIVVI010001769.1:0-1249 GCF_044757675.1 Kitasatospora sp. NPDC091257 | reverse complement strand
CCAGCAGCGCGGCCGCGGCGGCGGTCGGGCTGATCCGCTCGCCCAGCAGCAACCAGGCCGAGGACATCCCGAACACCGGGACCAGCAGCGAGTAGAGGTGCGCACCCGCAGGACACCGGACTGTCGCAGGCCCGTGGTAACCATGGGGCCGTGGACCCCACGGAGCCGTCGCCGCTGCCCCTGCCGCCCCTGTCGCCCGCCGCCGAAGCCGCGTTCGGGCGCGGGCGCGAGGCCGCGGACGAGGGGGAGTGGGAGCGCGCCCGCGACCTGTTCGAGGAGGCGGTCCGCGGCGCGGGGCCGCGGCTGCTGTGGCATGTCGTCGAGGCCTGCGGCGAGAGCGACGAGGCCGCGTTCTGGATGCGGCGGGCGGCCGTCTCGGAGAGCGAGCCGGGCGGCATCACGGTGGATCCGCACACGCTGCCCATCGAGCGGGCCCGCCCCGGCGCTGTTCCCTGCCAGGTCTTCGGAGTGGCCGTCAGGTGCGACGACCCGGCGCGCGCGGTCGCGGCGCTCACCGCCGCCGAGCCCCGGCTCATGCTGGTCTTCGAGGACGGCCGTGAACTCTCGCCGGAGGAGGCCGAGGACGCCTGGGACGAGGAGATGCCGCCCTACAGCCCCAACTACGCCGCCGTCGACGCCTCGATCCCGTACGTGCGGATGGACTGCAAGGGCCTGGTCCTCCCGCACATGGCCCGCACCGTCCTGCGCATCGTCGCGGACGAGCTGCGCAGGGCCGGGGTGCGGCGGGCGCACCTGTTCAGCCCGGAGCTCCCGGACGACCGGGACGGGTCCTGAGGCGTCGTCCTGGGCCCGGAGCCGCCCGTGGACCGCGGCGTCGGGGTCCGGGCCGGGCCCCTGTATGTTGATCACTCGCCGATCCTGTCGGTGTCCCGTCCCAGGGGGTTGACGCGCGGGCCCGGCACGAGGCGGCGGCCGTTTCGCACGGGGCGGGTCGCCCGCCGCCGGGGAGCCGGGAACGACCCGGAGCAACCCGGGAACGCCCCGGAAGGACCCCGGAGGAACCCGGGAAGGTCCCCGCCCCGGGGCCGGACGGCAGCAGCTCATCGTCTCGACGTTTCCGAAGGATCCCGCATGACCGTTCCCGTCCCGCCCGACAGCAGCCCGCGGTCCGCCGAGGAACCGGCTGCCACCGACCCGTGGGCGCCGCCGACCCCGGGCCAGGGCGAGACCGCGGCCCCCGCGTCCGTCACCGCTCCCGCTCCCGCCCCCGCCGGGGCCCAGGGCATGC
>NZ_JBIVVI010001768.1:0-1249 GCF_044757675.1 Kitasatospora sp. NPDC091257 | reverse complement strand
CCCCCGCCGGGACGGGCACCCTGGCCCGGCCCCGACTGCGCCCCAACCTGGGGGAACTGGGGTGTGCCCAACGGGCACGCCCTCGAATAGACTTAAGTCAAGAAAGAAGACGAAAGTCCTCTTCTGTTGCCACTCCGGACCGCGAATCCGGACCAACCCTGATAGGGACCCATGACCAACAAGCTGCTCCTGCTCAACGGCACCGAAGGCCTGGTTCACCTGCTGCCGTTCCTCTTCGACTACCACCCCGAGAACAGCGTCGTTCTCGCCGGCATCACCCCGGCCGGTACGCCGCTCGGATTCGTCCGCACCGATCTGCCCGCCGACCCCGCCCACTGGCCGTCCCTGGCCGAAGAACTCGTCGGCCACCAGCAGGACGACGCCGCGTCGTTCCTGTTCCCGACCCACCGGCTCGTCGCCTACGTCTGCCCCGACCCGGCCGACCCGGACTACGGGCCGCAGTCCCGCCTCACCCACCAGCCCATCGCCGACCACCTGCGCGACGCCTGCCACCGCCAGGGTCTGGTCCTGAGCGAAGCGGTGTACGTGACCCGCTCCCGCTACTGGTCCATGCTGACGACCGGCCCCAACAACGGACACCCCATCCCCGAGCCGCCCGCAGAGCTCGACTCGACCGGCCTGCCGCGCAGCAGCGACGTCCTGAAATCCCTCGCCCCCACTACCGGCGCCCGGGCCGCCGCCATGGCCGCGACCCTCGACACCGCCGTGCGCGCCATGCACGCCGAGATCCTCTCCGGCGGGCACCAGAGCGTCGTGGACGACGCGATCGACCTCGTGACCACCACCATCGCCGAGCTGGTCACCGGCGCCCGACAGGCCAAGGACATCCCTGACGACCTCGCGGCCCAACTGCTGCTCGCCCTCCAGTACGACGACGTGTGCAACACCGGGCTCATGCACTGCGAGGACCACGAGCTGGCGGCCGCGAACGAGCTGTGGCTCGCCCTGGCCCACCGCTGTCCCGCCGCCTACACCGACCACGCCGCCGCACCGCTCGCCCTCCACGCGTTCACGGCATGGGCACTCGGCAACGACGCCACGCCCCGACTCGCCCTCCAGGCCGCCGAAGTGTGCTTCCCGGGCCAGGACCTGGCGCACTTCCTCCTCAGCGTCTTCAACAGCGGATCGAGCTTCAACCACCTGCGCGAGCACCTTCGCGAGCACCGCACCGCCCGGGGCAACCCCGTCACGGGCTGACCCGCCCCCGGCAGGGGCCGCGAGCCGAGCG
>NZ_JBIVVI010001767.1:0-1251 GCF_044757675.1 Kitasatospora sp. NPDC091257 | reverse complement strand
GGGTCTGCGGCTGCGGCGTCGGGTACGCCGGCGGCGGGGTCCGGTACTGCTGCGGCCCGCCCTGCTGGAGGTACTGCGGCTGAGGCGTCTGCGGGTTGTGCGGCGCCTGCGGGGCCTGCGGGGCGGCGTGCACCGAGCGCGGACCCTCGTTGATCACCAGCGGGGTGCTGGCCTGCAGCCACTGCCCGTTGCCGCCGCCCTTGGCGGCCTCGATCAGCCGCTCCGCCTCGTCCCGCATCGCCGCCGCGCTCTGGAACCGGTGCGCCGGGTCCTTGCGCAGCGCCTGGGCGACGAAGGCGTCCACCTCGGGGGTGACCGAGCGGTTGAGGGTGGAGGGGGCCGGCGGCTCCTCCTGGACGTGCTTGTAGGCGATCGAGAACGCCGAGTCGCCGTCGAAGACCAGCTGCCCGGTGATCATCTCGAAGAGCATCACGCCGACCGAGTACAGGTCGGAGCGGGCGTCCACCGGCTTGCCGAGCGCCTGCTCGGGCGAGAGGTACTGCGGGGTGCCGACCACCATGCCGGTCTGGGTCATCGACGTGACGCCGGATTCCAGCGCACGGGCGATGCCGAAGTCCATGACCTTGACGTTGCCCTTGCGGTCGAACATGACGTTGCCGGGCTTGATGTCGCGGTGCACCAGGCCCATGTCGTGCGAGGCCTCCAGCGCGTTCAGCACGCCGATGGTGACCTTCAGGGCCTCCTCGGCCGGCATCGCGCCGTACTGGCCGATCGCCTCGTTGATCGCCTCGCGCAGACCCTTGCCGTCGATCAGCTGCATGACGATGTACGGCGTGCTGGAGCCGTCCGCGGCGACGTCCTCGCCGCTGTCGTACACCGTGACGATGTTGGGGTGCTCCAGCCGGGCCACGGCCTGGGCCTCGCGGCGGAACCGCTCCTTGAACGAGTCGTCCCGGCCCAGCTCGCTGTGCATGCTCTTCAGCGCGACCTGCCGGTCCAGCACGCGGTCGTGGGCGAGGTGCACGGAGGCCATGCCGCCCTCGCCCAGCAGCCGCTGCAGCACATAGCGGCCGTTGCCCAGCGAGAAGCCCTCGACCGCCGCGTTGCCGTGCTCGCTCATGGTCCTCTGCTCCCCCTCGGCGCGGGCGTGCTCGCCGCAGCCTGACGTTCGGTCTCGTCCGTGCGTGGTGGGCCCGGCCCGCTGGCCCGGCGGGCCCCTGTCGCGGCGGTTCCACCGGCCGGCGACAGGGGTCAGGGTATCGGCTCGCGCCGACGGTGATCGGCCCAGGG
>NZ_JBIVVI010001766.1:0-1252 GCF_044757675.1 Kitasatospora sp. NPDC091257 | reverse complement strand
AGGGGTGGGATGCGGTCGGCCACGACTTCCTGGCTGAGGGGGCGACCGCCATAGACGTCAGCGGACCGGTGCATAGCGGGCTCTTCGCCGGGCTCAGCGGCTTCGCGTTCGCACTGGAAACACTGAGCCGGAACGGCGACCGCTATCAGCACCTGCTCACCGCTGTCGACGAGATGCTCGCACCACAAGTATCGGCGGTCGCGGCACGGCTGGGCACGAGCGCGCCCGGTATGCCGGTGAGTGCGTTCGACCTCGTATCCGGCGCGAGCGGGGTCGCTGCCTACCTGCTGAGGCGCGACCCGCACGAAGTACTTCCGGAATTGCTCACGGCCCTGGTTCGCGTTGCCGAGCCAGCCCACGGAATGCGTCGCTGGGCCACCCCGCCGGAACTTTTAACCTCCGCGTCGATGCGCCGTCGCTATCCGTCGGGACATCTCAACTGCGGACTGGCGCACGGCATACCCGGGCCGCTGGCCATTCTGTCTCTCGCGCTGCGCGCAGGCCGCGAAGTTCCCGGTCAGGCCAAGACCGTGCGCGCCCTCGCCCAATGGCTGCTGTCGCACCGTGTCGACGACGCATGGGGCGGAGGCTGGCCCGACGGCGTACCGGTGACACCGACGGGCCGGCGTCAGCCCCAGAGGGAGCCGGTTGCAACACGATGTGCCTGGTGCTACGGAAGTCCGGGGGTGGCACGCTCCCTGTGGCTCGCTGGCGAGGCCCTGGACGACGATGGTCTACGCAGTGCGGCAGTCGAGGCGATGACCAGTGTCCTGCGACGCCCCGTCGAACTGCGGCACATCAACTCCCCTACGTTCTGCCATGGAGTTGCTGGCCTTCTCCACATCGTTTTGCGGTTCGCTCACGAGACCGCATCGGCCCGTCTCGCGTACGCATCGACCGAGCTCGTCGATCAGCTCCTGTCCGCCTACGATCCCGAACTCCCTTTCGGCTACGCGTCTTTGGAGGAGGCGGATGTCGCGGTGGACCGGCCCGGGCTGCTCGACGGAGCCGCTGGTGTCGCCATGGCCCTCCTCGCCGCGGCCACCGGGGTCGAGCCGACGTGGGATCGGATGTTTCTCCTCTCATGACCGGGCCCCATCCCGCGCACGCGGGCCACCACAGCACCCGACCTGCGCTCTACGAGCCGCTCGGATGGAGGGACACTCGATCGAGCTCTCCCGACTGGTCGGCTGAGCGCCGGCAGAGAACGGGCCGCAGCGAACACGGAACAGGGAACACGGAACAGATGACG
>NZ_JBIVVI010001765.1:0-1268 GCF_044757675.1 Kitasatospora sp. NPDC091257 | reverse complement strand
CCTGGGCCTGCTCGCCGAGGAGTGGGACCCCCGCCTCAAGCGCCAGGTCGGCAACTTCCCCCAGGCCTTCAGCCACGTCCCGCTGATCGACACCGCCCTGCGGCTGACCGCCTGCGGCGCCGCCTACCCGCCCGCGCTTCCGATTCCCGGCCAGCGCACCACCACCACCGAACCCGCCGAGACGGCTGCTGTGCCCAGGAGCCGCTCGTGACCCCCACCACCAACACGACCGCCCCGGCCACGGGCTGGCCCACGGGCCGCCGTACGGCGGCCTGGGCCGGACCGGACCGCGAGGACGCCGAACGCGACCGCATCCTGGCGCTGCTGGACCGGGCCTCCTACGCTGGCATCCGGGACGTCCTGGCCGGCGGGCACAACGCCAACACCTCCAGCCGCACGGCCGCTTCGCGCCTGCTGCGTCTGCTGCCGGACATGCCCTACCGGGCCCAGGACGCCCTCGCGTTCGCCGAACACGCCGCCGCCGCACTCGTGCGCGACCTCGGGGTGCGGCAGATCATCCACACGGACCACGGCGTCCCCAACCACTCACCCCGGCGCAACGCCCACCAGATCGGCCAAACCATCGACCAGGGCTGCCGCACGGTGTACGCGGACGCCGACCCCGTCGTACACGCCCTCTCGCGCTGCGTGCTCGCCGGCAACGACCGCGTGACCGTCACCGACGTCGGCCTCGCCGACGGTGTGCACCGCGTCCTGGAGCACCCGGCCGTCGCCGCCCACCTCGACCCGGCCCGGCCGGTGGCCGTGCTGTGCACCGCGTTGGAAGCGGTTCCGGACGCGGTGACGAGCACCCTCACTGCCGACCTCGCCCGACTGCTGCCCGCTGGCGGCTACCTGGCGGTGTGCCAGCTGTCCGTCGAGGACGTCCACCTGGCCCGGCAGGTCGACGACGTGATGACCACCGCGCTCGACGGCCGGTGGGGAAGCCTGCGCACCCCGGCCCAGATCGCGAGCCTGCTCCGCAACCTGTCACTCGTCGAGCAGCTCGACGTCGTCGAGGCACCGCACTACATCCAGTCGTCGTACCGGCCCACCGGGCCGCCCAAGAGCGCGGTCCTCGGCGCGATCGCCCGGATCACACCATACGACGTGAGCCCCTCGGCCCGTTCCCGCACCGCTCCGGCCGGCACCCGCGCACGCTCCGCACCCGCCGCGAGGCTGCCGTGACACCACACGTCCCGCACGTCACCGGCACCGTCCCGCTGACGGCGGCCCACAGCGGCCCTCACCCGCCCCTGGACACCACC
>NZ_JBIVVI010001764.1:0-1270 GCF_044757675.1 Kitasatospora sp. NPDC091257 | reverse complement strand
CCGAGGGAGGCACGGGGGCCGAGGGAGGCACGGGCGCGGCGCCGGCGAGGTGGGCCAGCTTGTGCGGGTTGCGGACGCTGCGGATCCCGACGATCCGCACGGTGCCGTCGGGCTGCTCGGCGAATTCGAACACCGACACGGAGTCGACGGCTCCGTCCACGGTGACCAGCGCACCGGGCTCGCCGTTGACCAGGACCGGACGGGCGCCGGCACCCTCGCCGAGCTGCCCGAGCACCCCGAGGACGAAGCGGGCGACGTTCTCGGCACCGATGACCGGCCGCAGCGCGGCACGGATCACCCCACCGCCGTCCGTCCAGGCGGTGACGTCGGGGGCGAGCAGTTCGAGCATCCGGTTCAGGTCGCCGCCGGCGCAGGCCACCAGGAACTCGTCAGTGGCGCGGCGGCGCAGTTCGGGCGGGGCGTCGTAGCGCGGCCGGCCGGCGCGCACGTGCGCCCGGGCCCGGCTGCCGACCTGACGGCAGGCGGCTTCGGTGCGGTCCAGGGCCTCGGCGATCTCCTGGTAGGAGAATCCGAAGGCCTCCTTGAGCACGAACACCGCCCGCTCCAGCGGGGACAGGCTCTCCAGCACCACCAGCAGGGCCACCGAGACCGTCTCGGCCCGCTCGACACCCTCGGTCGCGTCCGGCTCGGCGACCAGCGGCTCGGGCAGCCAGGGGCCGACGTAGGACTCGCGGCGGACGGCGGCCGAGTCCAGCTTGTTGAGCGCGAGGTTGGTGACCGTACGGGCCAGGAAGCCGCCGGGACTGGCGACCGGGCCGGTGGCGCCGCTCCAGCGCAGCCAGGTGTCCTGGACCAGGTCCTCGGCATCGGCGACGCTGCCGAGCATCCGGTAGGCGATGCCGAAGACCGTCCGCCGGTGCTGCTCGAAGTCGGCCGACCGGGAGTCGGCCGACGGCGCGTCGTGGGTGTCGGTCACCCGCGCGACGCTACCGCACGGTAGCCGCCGCGCTCAGCCCCGGAAGGCCTCGTAGGCGGGGGCGAGCACGACGGCGAGGTCGCGGCCGTGCACGGTGATGCCGGAGCGGCCGAGGCGGCGCAGCGAGGACTCGTCCGGACCGTCCTCCTCCGCCGCCGCCGCCGGCGCGCGGCGCAGGGTGAAGTCGCCGCACCAGTAGGCGGCAACGTTGACCACGGGCGGTTTCGGTTCGTCGCTCACGCGTCCTCCTCGGCCACGGCGTCCTCCCGGGTGAGGGCGACCAGTTCGCGCAGCGCCTCGACCGGCAGGTCGGTGAGCCAGCGCTCCCCCTCC
>NZ_JBIVVI010001763.1:0-1276 GCF_044757675.1 Kitasatospora sp. NPDC091257 | reverse complement strand
GGGTACCCGCCGGGTGCGGCTACAGGTAGGGACCGGAGCGGATGCCGCGGCCCGGGCCCGGCTCGTCCTCGTCCGACTCGCCGCTGTTCAGACCGGGCGGCAGTGCCCGCCGCATCTGCTCCAGCTGGGCCCGCGCCGCCATCTGCTGCGCGAACAGGGCCGTCTGGATGCCGTGGAAGAGGCCCTCCAGCCAGCCGACCAGCTGGGCCTGGGCGATCCGCAGCTCGGCCTCGGTCGGGATGGTGTCGTCGGTGAACGGCAGCGACAGCCGTTCCAGCTCGGCGACCAGCTCCGGGGCCAGTCCCAGTTCGAGCTCCTTGATCGAGCTCGCGTGGATGTCCTTCAACCGGGCCCGGCTCGCCTCGTCGAGGGGCGCCGCCCGGACCTCCTCCAGCAGCTGCTTGATCATGCTGCCGATGCGCATGACCTTGGCGGGCTGCTCGACCATCTCGGTCACCGGGAGCTCACGCGGCACGTCGCCCTCGTCGTCCCCGTCCCCGACCGTGCCGGCGAACCCCTGGCCCACGGGCAGCCCGTCCGGTCCGACGATCAGCACCTTCTGGCCGTCCTGCGACTGCCCGCCGGCGGCCCGGAAGGGCTCCTGCGACGGGCGCTCGTTCATCGGATTCGTCATGAACAACATTCTCTCTCACTGGGGTTGGTCGGGCGGAAGCCCCCGGTCGTCCCGCCGTCCTGCGCCACCCGTGACGAAGGTACGCCCCCGGCCGCCGCACGGGAATCCGTACGGATACTCAGTTCCCGCTCCCCGGCCGCCGCCCGCCCGCCGACGGTGCCCCGGCCCGGACCGCACCGGCCCGCCGCCGCGCGCCCGCCGGAAGCCCGGCCCCGCACCGGGCGCGCCGCCCCCGGGAACGCTCCGGTTCCGCCCCTGAGCCCCGGAACCGCCCGCCCGGACGCGGTCCCCGAGCCGCAACACCCGAGCCGTGGCACCCGAGCCGCGGGCACCCGAGCCACCGCACCCGGCCGCGGCACCGGCGCCTCAGCCCTTGCGCAGCCGCACGCCGACCAGTCCCAGGCCGCAGCCGATCAGCCCCAGGCCGACGCCCAGCGGCAGCTGGGTGGTGGAGGCGTCCTGCCAGTGGACGGGGAAGATCGCGGGCACGGCGGCGACGGCCGCGACCGGCTGTCCGGCGGCAGTGGCGGCGTCCGCGGTGTCCACGGCGGCCGGGTCCGGGACGGCGGCATCGCCGAGGGCCTCGCCCTCCGCCGCCTTTCCGTCGGTCTTCGGCGGCTCGGCCTCGACCCCCTGCTCCGG
>NZ_JBIVVI010001762.1:0-1281 GCF_044757675.1 Kitasatospora sp. NPDC091257 | reverse complement strand
CCGGACGCCCGGCAACCGCCCGCCCCCGCACGTGCCGGGGCAGGTGCGGGCCGGTCCGGGGGCGGCCTCCGCAGTACCTGTCCGAGTCGTCCGAGCCGCATTACCACCTGGGGGCTTTCGCTGTCTCGCGGAAGTGCTTTTCCGATGATCTGTGCTACCGCGCTGCTGTGATTCCCCGGCGCCGACCTGGCCCAAGGTGACATGCTGCTCCAAGTCAGGGGGGTTGGTCCCAATGTCCGAAGTGTTCCGAGGGCTGCCGCTCCAACGAGCACCAGAGGTCCGGCCGGAGGTCGAAGTGTCCGCCAACGTCAATCCCACCGTGCGCCGCCGGCGCCTCGGTTCGGAGCTGCGCAAGCTCCGCGAGGGCCTGGGCATGACGGCCGAGGAGGTCGCCGGCCGGCTGATGGTCTCCCAGTCGAAGATCAGCCGGCTGGAGAACGGCCGCCGCAGCATCAGCCAGCGCGATGTGCGCGACCTCTGCGACGTCTACAACGTGCCCGACGACCAGCTGCGCGCCAGCCTGATGGAGATGGCCAAGGAGTCGCGCCAGCGCGGATGGTGGCACGACTTCAACGACATGCCGACCCCGTACAGCGTCTACATCGGACTGGAGGCCGAGGCCTCCTCGATCCGCGCGTACGAGTCCTCCTTCGTCCCCGGCCTGCTGCAGACCGAGCACTACGCCCAGGCCGTGGTCGAGGGCACCCAGCCGGACACCGACGCGGTCGCCGTGCAGCGCCGGGTGCAGGTCCGGATGAAGCGCCAGGAGCGCATCCACGGCGAGAACCAGCTGGGCAGCCTGTGGACCGTCATAGACGAGGCGGTGCTGCGCCGCGAGGTCGGCAGCAAGGCCGTGATGGCCCAGCAGCTGCAGCAGATGCTGGAGCTCAGCCAGCGCGCGAACATCACGATCCAGGTGATCCCGTTCTCGCACGGCGCCCATCCCGGCATGACCGGGACATTCTCGCTGCTGGAGTTCCCGGAGTCAGCCGATTCCACAGTTGTCTACTTCGAAGGTGTGACGAGCGATCTCTACCTGGAGAAGGAGGCGGACGTGCGCCGCTATACCGGTCTGTACGACTACCTGAGAGCGGCCGCACTCGGTGTCGCGGAGAGCCGGTCGCTGATAGCCGACATCGAGAAGGAATTCCACGAATGATCACCCCGTCCGAGTACGGAACCCGTTGGCGCAAGAGCAGTCACAGCGGGGGCCAAGGCGCCTGCGTGGAGATCGCCGTCCCAGGCGCGGGGGAGGTGGCCGTCCGGGACTCCAAGGACCCC
>NZ_JBIVVI010001761.1:0-1284 GCF_044757675.1 Kitasatospora sp. NPDC091257 | reverse complement strand
GGCCGGAGGAGGGGTCCGCCGGTTCGTCGGTCGGCGTGGTGGTCATCGGCGGTCTCCTCGGCTGGCGTCCGCCCAAGGGTAGCCGTCGGTCCGGGGCCCGCGGCCAGGCGGCGGAGGGTGATCGCGGAAATATGTTGAGCTTAGCTCAGTATCTGGGTTAGCGTTGCCCCGAGTGAGGGGACCCTAAGTTCCCCTTCCCGACCTTGGAGGACCCATGCCCCGCTCCGAAGCCCGCGTCGCCACCGACCGCCCGGGCCGTTACGCCAAGCAGCTCACCGCCCACATGGGGCGCAAGATCGAGGCCGTCTACTCGGAGGAGACCGGCCGCGGCACGATGGTCTTCGGCGCCGGCACCGCCACCCTGGAGGCACAGCCCGACGCGCTGCTGCTCACCGTCGAGGGCGAGCGCGAGAACCTGCCCGGCCTGGAGGACGTCGTCGGCCGCCACCTGGTCCGCTTCGGCGCCCGCGACGAACTCGTCATCGCATGGCACCGGGACAACGGCGAGCCCGGCCTCGTTCACCGCAACGAAGAGGCCCCCGAAGCCTGACGACCCCCGGAACCCGGCCGGGGCAGCCACCGGGCGAACGCCCACAGCACCAGGACGGCCAGGCACCAGCTCGCCACCACGTCCAGCAGCCAGTGGAAATCGCTCCACACCAGCCCCGCGCCCACCCCGAGCGACAACAGCACCGCAGCCGCCGTCAACCCCCGGACGGCGCGCGGCCCCGCCACCCGGGCCAGCAACAGCGCCGCCACCCCGTACGAGACCGCCGCCGTCGCGGTGTGCCCGGACGGGTACCAGCCCCACTGGCCCGCCGCCAGCGGCTCCCCGAGCGGACCCGGCCGGGCGAAGGCCGACTTCGCCGGGACCACCAGCAACGGGATCAGCACCGCCGTCAGCGCCGCCACCGGCAGCGGCAGCCACCAGCGTCCGGCCCCGGCCCGGCGCCCGAGCCACGCGGCCAGAGCACCGGCCAGCAGCAGCACCGGGACCGCCGGAACGCTGCTGCCCAGGTCCGACAGGAGGAGACCGAGCCGGTCGAGCAAGGCGTTCGGGAAGTCCCGATGGGCCGAACGGACCGCCCGGCGGACCCAGCGGTCCACGCCGAGCAGCGGCCCCTCCGCCGCGACCTGCCAGGACACCACCACCAGCAGCACCGCGGCGACCACCGGCACCGCCACCGACCGCGCCACCCGGCCCGGAACGGCGGACAGCCGCCCCGGAGCAGGGGGGAGAGCTCCGGGGCGGCTCTGATGATCGCCGTTGCCCGCGCCCCCGGG
>NZ_JBIVVI010001760.1:0-1284 GCF_044757675.1 Kitasatospora sp. NPDC091257 | reverse complement strand
GGTCCCCGGCGGAGTGCCGGGGGGACCCGGGCAGTACGGGTTCGTCCGAGGCTCCTAGGAGATCCGCTCCACGTGATCGCGCACCTGGCGGCAGGCCTCCAGCTGGTGGGACGTCAGCGGGCCGAGACGTCCGACCAGCGCTTGCAGCGCGAGGCGGTCGAACCACCACATCACGTCAAGAACGGCCACCAGGAGCAGACCGTCGTTGCGGTCCAGGCCCACGACGGCTGCCTGGGCGCCCTCCCACGCGAGGCGGACCTTCAGCAACCGGGAGTCCGTCATCTCTGGCTCGGGCAGCTGCATCACGGGAAGGTCCCGGACGAGTTCCACGAAGGCCTGCGGCAGGTGGAGCACGACCGCGTCCTTGGCCTGCTCCGCGGTCTCGTTCAGCGCCCGCGAGCGGGCCTCCACCGCCCGGGCGGTGCGCTGGGCCCTCCCGCGTTCGGTCCTCAGGTACCGCAGCTCTCGCGTCAGCTCCGCGTGGGCGTCGTCCCGCACGGGGGTCTGGTCGGCCAGCACGGCGACGCCGTGGTCGAGGTCGGCCCACTGCATCGTCATACCCCCGGGCAGCAGGGTGTCCAGGTCGACTCCCGCCCGCATGGACTGGCCGTCGACGCTGTGCTTCAGGTGGCGCAGCACGCCGGTGCGGCCGGTCGCCTCGATGCGTACCCGTGTGCCGAGCAGGTCCTCGGCATTTTCGGGAGTGACGGCTTTCTCGCCGCGCAGTTCGTGTTCCGCCGACAGGACACGGCCGCGCTTCCAGGTACCGACCGGGCGGGCGGTGGTGCCGCGGTGAAGGACGTCGCGGCGGTCGGGCCGGCCGAGACGGTTCGTGATGAGGTAGTCGTTCCAGCCCCGGGCATGCAGGTCGTCGCGGTTCAGGTCCTGCTGGGTGGCGGGCAGTGCGGGGACGCGGTCGGCGTGGCGGACGGTGCGGCGGGACAGGGGCTCGGCGTCTGCGGTGGTGCCGGCGGCCGCGGTGTCCGCGACGATCGCGTCACCGTCAATGTCGATGCCCAGTTCGCCGAGCCACCGTGTCAGCGCGTCCACGACGTCCCCGCCATCCCAGGAGCCGTCGTTGTCCTCGACATCGGTCTTGAGGTGGTTGAACAGATTGACGACCTGCGCTCCCAGAGCGCTCTGCGGGTCGAAGGTGAGTTTGTGCACGAGGGCTTCCCTTTCGTCACTGGGTGGGTGGTGGGCGTGGGGGTCGACCGAGTTCGACATGGCGGCCAGGCCGAGGCAGTTGCTGCGCGACGAGCGCAGGATCGCCCTGGTCGAATC
>NZ_JBIVVI010001759.1:0-1285 GCF_044757675.1 Kitasatospora sp. NPDC091257 | reverse complement strand
CCCACCCTCCAGACCAACCGCGAGCGGAGAGAACCCCTCTTGACCATCAACTCGGTGCCCGCCTTCGACGTCCACAGCCCCGTACAGGCCGTCGAGGCGCTGCCCTACCTCCTGAGTTACCGGCCCGACGGCCCCGACGGCATGGTGTTCGTCCTCGTCCACGACACCCTGCACAACCGCCCCCTGTTCAGCCAGAAATTCGACCTGCCCAGTGACACGGACAACCCCAGCCAGGCCGCGCACCACATGCTGCACAGCACGCTTCACCGCCTGGAGAGGTTCGCCACAGGCCCGGCCGACATCCTGCTGTACCTGTGCGCGAGCCAGCACGACGCGAGCGACGGCTACAACGCGATGACCCGGCACCAGGTGCTCGCGAACGCACTCGTGCTGTCCGCCGAGGCCCACGGCATCGACACCATCGCCGCCATGTTCGTCACCCCGACCCACTGGTGGGTCTACCGCCACGACAACCCCACCTACCGGACCGAGGGAATGCCCGTGGACGGCCCCGACAACCCTGGCGTGGTCACCATGAACGCCCGCAACATGGGCATCCCCACGCCGCCCAGCCAGGCCAAGATCGCCGCCGCCTTCGAACCCGTCATCGGACAAGCCGCGAAAGATCAGCAAGCCGCGATCGTGAGCGCGGTCGGCCTGCGGGCCGAGCGTGTGCAGGCCAGCAGCTTCGAGGCCGAGACCGACCGGCTCGCAGGCATCCTCGACCGGCTGCTGCTGGGCGGGGGCGACGGGACCCCGCTGGAAGACCTCACCGCCGAGCAGACGGCAGAGCTGATCGTCGGACTGCGGCACCGGCCCCTACGGGACGTCGCGCTCGGCTACATCGAACCGGACGAGCTCCCGCGCGCCCGGGATCTGTGGGCGCTGCTGGCCCGACGCTGCGCCAGCGTCACCACGACCTTCGTCGCTCCTCCCCTGACCTTCGCGGCGTTCGCCGCCGCCGTCGCCGGGGAAGTCCCGGCCGCGCTCATCGCCCTCGAACGGGCAAGGGAGGCCGACCCGCGCTACCTTCTGGCCGGGCACCTGATGGAAGAACTCGTGCTGAAGGGCTCCGCGGAAGACCTCGCCGACGTGGTCCGGCAGAAGCGCGAAGAGCGCCTTCGCGGCCGGGACAACTGATCGCCCGGTCCGGGGTGGGCGCCGCGCGCCCACCCCCGACCGCACCCCCCCTTCGACTACACCCAGGAGATCGGGAGAGCGGGGGGTTGGGGAAGAGTGTTGGGAGTGGTGTTTATATAGGTGGTGGGCGGGTAAATAAAAAATG
>NZ_JBIVVI010001758.1:0-1292 GCF_044757675.1 Kitasatospora sp. NPDC091257 | reverse complement strand
CGGAGTGCACGTGCTCGCCACCCATGACGCGCTACTGACGCGCCTGACCGATGTCGTATGGAACGCAGTCGGGGTCCGCATCGTGGCTCCGGCAGGGCCGGGGGGCCGGGGTTCGGGCCCGCCGCCCAGCTGCCGCGCAGCCGGTCCGCGGCCGCCGAGGCCGAGCGGTCCGCCTGCACGTTGGTCCACCAGAGCGAGTAGGCCACGAACAGGCCGAGCACCAGGCCCAGGGTGATCAGCAGCTCGCCGAAGACGCCGAGCGCGGCCAGCGCCCGGTTCCGGCCCCGCCCGGCCCGCGGCTCGGGCGGGGGGAAGGCCTCCTGCGCCGGTTCGGCCGACTGCGCGGTCTCGTCCTGCATCTGCGGTGTTCCCCCTCCGGGCCGGGCGGCCGGGCGGCTACCCGCCCGTGATCGCGGCCGGCTTGCCCTGGGCACGCGGCCGTTCCTCGATCATCTTGCCAAAGACGATGAGACGGAACTTGGAGGTGAACTCCGGGGTGCACGTCGTCAGCGTGATGTAGCGGCCGGGACCGGTGTACCCGGCGCCGTTCGGCACCGGCTTGATCACGCTCACGTTGTTCGGGGAGGTCTCCGGGATGCCCCCGGTGACCTCGTAGGTGTAGTACCCGGCGGCGGTCTCCACCACGATCTTGTCACCCTTGCCGAGCTGGTTGATGTACCGGAACGGCTCGCCGTGGGTGTTGCGGTGGGCCGCCAGCGCGAAGTTGCCCGCCTTGTCGCCCGGCATGCCGGTGCCGCTGTAGTGGCCGACCAGGCCGTTGTCGAGCACCGCCGACTTGGAGGTGCCCTCGGCGATCGGGAACTTCAGCCCCAGCTTGGGCAGGTGGATGATGGCGAAGCCCTTGCCGGGCTCGAACACCTCGGGCTTGTTCGGGTCCGGGGCCGGTTGGCCCGGCTGGACGGGCGGGGCGACCGCGTTGAACTGCTGCTCCAGCTTGTTGCGGGCCCCGTCGGCGGCCTCGTCGGCCTGCACGTTGGTCCACCAGAGCTGGTACGCCACGAAGAGCAGCATCACCACGCCGAGCGTTATGCACAGCTCGCCGACGCCCCGGGCGGCCACCACGAGCAGGGACTCCTTGGGACGCACCCGCCCGGCGGCGCGGCCGCCCGCCCGGCGCCGGCCGTTGCCGGAGCGCAGCGAGGTGCGGCCCTGGGCGGCGCGGCGGCGCTCGGCCCGGCCGCCGGTGGGGGCCGGTTCGGCGGCCGGCGCGCCGAGGTCCGGGGGCAGCCGCAGCTGGAGGGTCTGGTCGGGCAGCCAGGGGTACTCGGGCC
>NZ_JBIVVI010001757.1:0-1292 GCF_044757675.1 Kitasatospora sp. NPDC091257 | reverse complement strand
GGTTGTGCACCTGGGGGGGGTGCGTAAGGGTGTTTCTTCCCCCCCGTTGGGGGGCCGGGGGGGGGGGGGGGGGGGGGGGGGGGGGGCCCCCCCCGCGTCCGCAGGTGGGACTAGGCCGCCGTAGCCGTCCGCGACGTGACCAGGCGGACGAGACCGTCGACCGTGCGGAAGTTGTCGAAGTCCATGTCCGCCGGGCCGAGGGTCAGGGCGAATTCCTTCTCCACGAAGAGCGCGAGCTGCATCGCGAAGAGAGAGTTGACGTAGCCGAGGGCGAAGAAGTCGTCGTTGTCGGCGAGCGGCTGGCCGGCCAGGTGCGGGGCGAGGAACTCGCGGACCCGGGCGCGCACGTCGTTGTTCGTCATATCAGGTTTCTCCTTGGGTAGTTCGAGGATCAGTAGGTGTAGAAGCCCTGGCCGGTCTTGCGGCCCAGGAGTCGTGCGTCGACCATCTTCTGGAGCAGGGGGGCAGGGCGGTACTTACTGTCCTTGTAGCTCTCGTACATGACCGTGATCGAGTTCAGGATCGTGTCGAGGCCGATCAGGTCGCCGGTCTCCAGGGGCCCCATCTTGTGGCCGAAGCAGCCGCGGAACATCTTGTCGACGTCCTCGGCCGAGGCGATCTGGTCCTGGACGCAGAAGATGGCCTCGTTGATGGTCACCATGAGGACCCGGTTGGTGATGAAGCCGGGGGCGTCCTGGACGACGATGCCCTCCTTGCCCATGTCCGACAGCAGCCCGAGCGCGGTGTTCAGCGTCTCCTCGCTGGTGAAGTGGCCGTTGACAACCTCGACGGTTTCCATCATCGGGACGGGGTTCATGAAGTGCAGCCCGAGGATCTCGGCCGGTCGCCCGGTGACCGAGCCCACCCGGGTGATCGGCACGGCCGAGGTGTTCACGCCGAAGATCACTCCGGGGCGGCAGATGGTGTCGATCTGCTCGTACACCGTGCGCTTGATGTCCCAGTCCTCGGTGACGTTCTCGACCACGAAGTCGGCGTCGGCCAGCGAGGTGAGCTCGGTGCGGGTGGTGATCCGGGCGAGGACGGTCTTGGCGTCCTCCTTCAGCGGCTTGCCGAGCAGCATCGGCTGGACCAGCAGGTCACGGCCGATCTGGGCCACCGCGCTGTCGAGCTGAGCCAGTGAGATGTCCACGAGGATCACCTCGAACCCGGACTCCGCGAAGGACTGGGCGACGCCGCGGCCGATCGTGCCGGCGCCGATCACGCCTACGGTTCGGATGCTCACGGGGGTACCACCTTTGCGGGATAGAAGGGGGGAGTGGGGGTGCCTGGTC
>NZ_JBIVVI010001756.1:0-1296 GCF_044757675.1 Kitasatospora sp. NPDC091257 | reverse complement strand
CCCCTTGACGGTCTTTACCTTCTTTACCTTTCCTTGGAGCGGCTGTTACTCTCGTTGGTAGCGGAGGGGAGTATTCCTCGACAGCCGACCCCGTCATCACGGATGCCCGTCGCGGCACCCCGGGGCGCTGGCCCGATGGGCGGAAGAGACCTCCGGCAGTGACGATGACTGTCTCGCCTACCTGCCGGAGGAGCAGTAGTGGACGTTTCCATAACCATGTGGGTCTCCACGATCCTGGTGCTGATCGCACTGATCGTGGCGGACTTCTTCATCGGAGGGCGCAAGCCGCACGAGGTCTCGATCAAGGAGGCCGGGATCTGGACGGCCGTCTGGGTCGTTCTGGCGGTCCTCTTCGGTGGCTTCCTCTGGTGGCACTCCGGTGCGCAGCCGGCGGGTGAGTTCTTCGCCGGCTACATCACCGAGAAGTCGCTGAGTGTCGACAATCTCTTCGTGTTCATCCTGATCATGGGCAAGTTCGCGGTGCCCAGGATCTACCAGCAGCGCGTGCTGATGTTCGGTGTGATCATCGCGCTGGTGCTCCGGGCGGTGTTCATCGCCGGCGGCGCCGCCCTGGTCTCCGAGTTCTCCTGGGTGTTCTTCATCTTCGGCGGCTTCCTGATCTGGACGGCCTGGAAGCTGATCAAGGAGGCCCGCGCCGAGGAGGAGGGCGAGGAGGAGTTCGAGGAGAACCGCGTCCTCAAGTCGATCACCCGCCGCTTCCCGGCCACCGAGGACTACCGCGGCACCAAGCTGTTCGTCCGGGAGAACGGCCGCCGGCTGATCACCCCGATGCTGATCGTCATGCTGGCGATCGGCACCACCGACGTGCTGTTCGCACTGGACTCGATCCCGGCCATCTTCGGCCTGACCCAGGACCCGTACGTGGTCTTCACCGCCAACGCCTTCGCCCTGATGGGTCTGCGCCAGCTGTACTTCCTGATCGGCGGCCTGCTGAAGAAGCTGGTCCACCTGTCGTACGGCCTGTCGGTGATCCTCGGCTTCATCGGTGTGAAGCTGGTGCTGCACGCCGCCCACGAGGCGGGCGCGGACTGGGCCCCGGAGATCGGCATCCCGTTCTCGCTGGGCTTCATCGTGGTGGTCCTGGCGATCACCACCTTCACCAGCCTGCGGGCCTCGAAGAAGGCCGAGCAGGCCGAGCGCGAGAAGCTCGACGCCTGACGCCTGACGCCTGACGCCCGAGGCCCGACGCGCCTGATGCCCGAGGCACCGGGCCGGTGCACCGCCGAGGCCCCCGCGACCGCTTCCGGTCGCGGGGGCCTCGGCCGTTCGGCGGGG
>NZ_JBIVVI010001755.1:0-1297 GCF_044757675.1 Kitasatospora sp. NPDC091257 | reverse complement strand
GGGTGCCGCCGTCCACCGGCCCCCAGGCCGCCGCGGCGGCGGCGTCCAGGGCCGCCCGCCGCCCCGCCGGGCAGTACGGGTCGGCCATCGGCACGTGCACCACCTCGGGGACGGAGCCGTCCGGCAGCGGCTGCCCGTCGTAGTAGGTCTGCACCCGGCCCGAGGTCCGGTCCACGAACTGGTCCGGCACCAGCAGCGTGCCGGGCCCGTACTCCGGCCGCAGCCCGCCCACCGCGCACGGCCCGAACACCTGCCGCACCCCCAGCGCGTGCAGCGCCCAGAGGTTGGCCCGGTAGTCGATCCGGTGCGGCGACAGCCTGTGCCCGCGCCCGTGCCGGGGCAGGAAGGCGACCCGGCGACCGGCCACCTCGCCCAGGAACAGCGCGTCGCTCGGTGGCCCGTACGGCGTGTCGACCCGCACCTCGGTCACCTCGTCCAGCAGCGCGTACAAGCCCGAGCCGCCGATCACACCGACCTCGGCCCGCGGCGCATCCCCACGTACCCTCATGTGTTCCACCTCTCTCTCGGCGAGACCGTTCCGGCCGCTGCGGGAACCAGCGGGCCTCGGGTCTCGAAATCCGGTCTTACGGTTCACGAACCCCGCACCGCCGGTGCGGGCCGGCCCGCCGCTCACCCGGGCGTGGACCGCCGGGATCGGCCGACGCGGCGGAGCTTCAGCGCGAGGGCGACGGCCGCCGCGCCGAACAGGACTCCGCTGACGGCGAGCCACCGGCCGAGGTAGACCTCCTCCGACAGCCCGGTGGCCCCCGGGTACGGCTCGGACAGGTTCAGGACGAGGGGGAACCAGACGAGCAGCAGGAGGCCGGACAGGACGACCGGTGCCCGCAGGTAGTTGATCCACTCGACGGTCGGAGCCCGCTCGTGGCGGTGGCGCAGGACGGACCGGGCGGAGAGGTCGGCGAGCGAGTAGAGCGGCAGCAGGACCAGGTCGTGGGCGAGGGCCCCGCCGACGAACCAGAGCACCACCGCGAGGGCCCGGTCGGACACCAGCCGCTCGGCGGCGTAACCGGTGAGCGCGAACGAGGCGAGCAGCACGAGCAGGTGCATCGGCCCTGCGCCGTACCAGCGGGTGAGGCGGGCGGGTCGGGCCACGGTCACGTCCTGAAGGTGAGTCGGCCGACCCACTTGGTGTTGTTCACACCGGGGTTGGCGGGGACGATGATCCGGGCCGGGAAGCCGTGGTCGAGCGACAGGTCGGCTCCGTTGACGTGCAGGGCCAGGAGGGACCGGGGGTCGCGGATCTGGTTGCCCCGCAGCAGCACCGAGGTGTAGGGGC
>NZ_JBIVVI010001754.1:0-1299 GCF_044757675.1 Kitasatospora sp. NPDC091257 | reverse complement strand
GATCGCGTCGGCCCCGGCGAGGACCCGGGAGGCGGGGCCCCGGCGGGCGGTCCGCGCCGATCCCCGTACGGCGGGCGGCGCGTGACGCTCCGGTGCGCTGGGAACGGGTGTCGAGGGTGCGTTGTGCGTAGGCTTGCGACACCCCAGCCCACCCGCCCGGCGCGGGTGGCCCGACCCACTGCGAGCGGGAGCACACCAGACATGCGCATCGGTGTACTGACCAGCGGCGGCGACTGCCCCGGCCTCAACGCGGTGATCCGCTCGGTGGTGCACCGGGGCACCGACGTCCACGGGCACGAGATCGTCGGCATCCTGGACGGCTTCCTCGGACTGATCGAGGGCCGCACCAGGACGGTCTCGCACGACGACGTCACCGGCCTGCTCACCCTCGGCGGCACCATCCTGGGCTCGGCCCGGGTGCGGCGGGACCGGATCGCCTGGGCGGTGGAGAACGCCAAGACGCTGGCCCGGGAGATCGGCATCGACGCGCTGATCGCGATCGGCGGGGAGGGCACGCTGACCGCCGCCAAGCTGTTCAGCGACGCCGGACTGCCCGTGGTCGGGGTGCCGAAGACCATCGACAACGACATCGACGCCACCGACGTGACCTTCGGCTTCGACACCGCCGTGCACGTCGCGACCGAGGCGATCGACCGGCTGAAGACCACCGCCGAGTCCCACCAGCGCGTCATGGTGGTCGAGTTGATGGGCCGGCACACCGGCTGGATCACCCTCACCGCGGGCATGGCGGGCGGTGCGCACGGCATCCTGATCCCGGAGAAGCCCTTCGACATCGAGGCGGTGGCCCGGATAATCGAGGACCGCTTCGCGCGCGGCAAGAAGTTCGCCATCATCGCCGTCGCCGAGGGCGCCTCCCCGCTGCCCGGCACCATGCGCTTCGACCACGGCGAGGTCGACCAGTACGGCCACCGGACCTTCGGCGGGATCGGCAACCGGCTCGCCCACGAGCTGGAGAACCTGCTCGGCAAGGAGGCCCGCCCGGTCATCCTCGGCCACGTCCAGCGCGGCGGCACCCCGACCGCCCGGGACCGGGTGCTCGCCACCCGGTTCGGCTGGCACGCGGTGGAGGCCGTCCAGCGGGGGGCGTTCGGACACTTCACCGCGCTGCGCCGGACCGGCATCGAACTGCTGCCGATCGGCGACGCGGTGACCAGGCTGAAGACGGTGCCGAAGGACCGCTGGGCGGAGTCCGAGGCGGTGCTCTGAGAGCGCGCCGGTAGGTTGGGGCCCATGGCCCTCCCGTGTGGCCCCCCCCCCCCCCGCCGCAGCGCGGCGCAC
>NZ_JBIVVI010001753.1:0-1300 GCF_044757675.1 Kitasatospora sp. NPDC091257 | reverse complement strand
CCCGGCGCCCCACCCGGCGCCCCCTCGGGCGGTGCGGCCGCCGCCGCCCCGCGCGCCGTCAGGTGCCGGCGCCCCGCCAGCGCGATCAGCAGCGCGAGCCCGGCGGCCGCGGCGGGCAGGAGGTAGCCGGTGCCCGGAGCGGCCCGCTCCGCGACCGTCCCGGCGAGCGCCGCCCCGGCCGAGATGCCGACCACGATGCCGGACACCGCCATCGCCATGCCCTCGTTGAACTGCCGCTGCGGCAGCAGCTCCTGGACCAGCGTCATCCCGGTCACCATGGTCGGCGCGGTGGCGGTGCCGGCCGCGAACAGGGCCGTCCCGAGCAGCCCGAGCCCGGCCCCGCCCAGCCCGGCGGCGAGCGGCAGCAGCAGGACCGAGGTCATCGCGGTGGCGCCGAGCAGGAAGCGCGTGCCCGGTGCCCGGCGCGGGGTCAGCAGCCCGAACAGCAGCCCCGCGACGCAGGAACCGGCCGCGAACAGGGCCAGCAGCAGTCCGGCGGAGGCCTTGTGGCCGAGCGCGTCGGCGTACGCCACGGTGGTGATCTCGGTCGCGCCGAAGACCGTGCCGGTCGCCAGGAAGGTCAGCACCAGCACCCGCAGCCCGGGCACCCGCAGCGGGGAGCCGTGCCGCGGTCCGGCCGGTTCCCGCCCCTGCGCCGGGGCGGGGGGCAGCGGGGGTTCGGTGCGCCGCTGGGCGGCGAACAGCAGGGCGCCGGTGGCGCCGAGGGTCCCGGCGGTGATCAGTCCGGCCTCCGGGGCGAGCGTGGTGCAGAGCAGCATGGCGAGCACCGGGCCGGCCATGAAGCAGAGTTCGTCCAGGGCCTGTTCGAAGGAGTTGGCCAGGTGCCGGGCGGCCGGGTCGTCCCGGTACAGGTGCGCCCAGCGGGAGCGGGCCATGCCGCCGAGGTTGGGTGCCGCCGAGCCGGCCGCGGAGCAGAGGAGGAGGGTCCAGTCGGGTGCGCCGAACCGGACGCAGAGCAGCAGCCCGGCCGGCGGAACGGCGTTGTACAGCGCGGCCGGTACCGTCACCCGCGCCTGCCCGTACCGGTCCACCAGCCGTCCGATCAGCGGCATCCCGACCGCGCCGGCGACCAGTCCGGCTGCCGAGACGGCCCCGGCCAGCCCGTACGAGCCGCGCCGCTCGGAGAGCAGCACCACCAGGGCGACGCCGTTCATCGACAGCGCCAGCCGGCCGAGCAGCCCGGTCAGGGTGAAGGCGACGGCGCCGGGGGCCGCGAACAGCCGCCGGTAGGAGGTGAGGACGGCGCGCGGGGGCATCGGGCTCCTGTGAGCACAAGGGG
>NZ_JBIVVI010001752.1:0-1302 GCF_044757675.1 Kitasatospora sp. NPDC091257 | reverse complement strand
CCCCGGCTCCGCCGGCTCGCTCTCCCCGCCTCTCACCCTGATAGACGTCCATCCCGCCGGGGGGTTGCAGGTGGGTTCGAAGAATTTTTCGCGGACTTCGCCCGGAATGCCGAAAGGCGCCGTGACCAGGGGAGATACCCGGTCACGGCGCCTCGACGGCCCGCCTGGGACGGCTACTTCACGACCGTCACCGGGACGGTCAGCTCCTTCAACGGCGTCAGCGTCGTGGTGCCGTCGTACGGCAGCGTCGCCTGGACGGACACCGGCATCGTCCCCGGCCCGTCCACCAGGTCCAGGGCCATCCGGTAGGTCACCTTCTTGGACTCACCCGGCGCGAGCGAGAACCAGGCCTTCTGGCTCACCGCGGCGTAGTCCATGCCGCCCCCCATCGAGAGCGGGATCTCCGTCCAGCTGCCGCCGTCCTGGCGCTCCAGCTTGCCCTTGTTCGTCGGGAGCACCTCGTTCGGCGGCGTCCCGGCGTACTCGTTGGTGTACACCAGCGGCTGGAGCTTGTCGTAGGTCTTCTGGCCGGAGTTCCGGTACGTCACCGTGAAGGTCACCGGGGTGCCGCTGTTGGACACCTTCTGCCCCGCGCCGATGCCTCCGTCGACCGTGATGACGAGGTCCTTCGCGGCCTGTTCGGTCGCGGACAGGCCCGGCGCCTTGTGGCCGCTCACGTCCAGGCTGTTGACGATCGCCGTCAGGCCCGACTGGTAGTCGCTCTTGAGCCCGTTCGCCACCACGAAGACCTGGTCCGTACCCATCCCCCACAGCTGGGCCGTGAAGGTGTCCCCGGGCTTGCAGGTGACGTTCCACTGGGTCTTGTCGATCGTCCGGCCGGCCACGGTGGGCTTGGTCCGCACCGGGGCGCCGATCGAGGAGTAGCCGTTCTCGGGGATGTAGGGCCGGCCCCAGATCGGGCAGTTCGGCTGGTGGCCCCAGCCTCCGTCGGCGGTCAGGTCGGCCGTCGTCGGCCAGGCACCGCCGACGATCTCGTCCGGGCTGTTGTAGACCACGACCAGGACGCCGTACGGCTCGCACTTCGCCGGCGCCCAGCCCTGCTGCGGGTCCGTCGGAGCCCCCGGGCTCAGGACGCAGACCTGACTGGTCGAGACCGGCACGGCCTTCCAACCGGCCGGAACCTTGAACCTGACACCCCTGAAGTTGTACGAACTCGCCGCACCGGGCGGCGTGTTGGAGGGCGAGGGGTCTCCGACGCGGTCACCGCCACCCGCGTGAGTTCACTGTGGACGATGTTCGGCATCGTGGTGGCCGTGTACGTGCTCATTTTCGGCGCCTTCC
>NZ_JBIVVI010001751.1:0-1303 GCF_044757675.1 Kitasatospora sp. NPDC091257 | reverse complement strand
CAGGGCTGTTGCAAAGTCCCGGTTAGGGCATGAGTCCGCAGGTCATAACGGGGTGAGAGGCGGGAGTCGATCCGTCACGTACGCATCGAAGCTCCGGTTGAAGGGGGTGACCTTCCCAAGTCGCCTCGCACCACCGGAGCTTCGATGTGCCGCCAGTCTGCCACCGTCTGCCTGATCAAGTCGCCCGCTCTGGACAGCGTGGCGGGATTGTCGCTGGTGGAGCGGTTGCGACTGCTGCCGGATCCGCGTCGGCGTCGAGGGGTGCGTCACCCGTTCGTGGCGGTGCTGCTGGTCGCTGCCTCTGCGGTGGTCGCCGGCGCACGCTCGTACGCGGCCATCGGCCAGTGGTCCGCGAGCGCTCCGCAGCACGCCCTGGCCCGTCTCGGCGCCCGGGCCGTGGGCGTACTGGGCGTACACGTTGCGCCGAGTGCCGCCACGATCCGGCGGGTCATCGCTCTGGTCTGCCCGGGCGGCCTGGCCGACCTGACCGGCGCCGATCCAGCAGGATCAGACTCGATCGCCGTGGACGGCAAGGCCGCCCGAGGCGCCCGGCACGGCACCTCGCCCGCCGCACACCTGCTGGCCGCGATGACCGGCGACGGCCGCACCGTCACCCAGCTGCGGGTTCCCGACAAAACGAATGAGATCACCTGCTTTGCCGCGCTGCTGGCGCCCTTCGACCTGGCCGGGGTCACCGTCACAGCCGACGCCCTGCACACCCAGCGCGCCCATGCGCGCTTCCTCGTCGAGGAGATGAACGCGCACTACCTGCTGGTGGTCAAGGCCAACCAGCCCGAACTGCATTGCAGGCTGCGATCGTTGCCGTGGAAGGACGTCACTGCGCGCCGCTACGACCGCGAGGTCGGCCACGGCCGCAGGGAGACCCGCGTGACCAGGGCGCTCACCGTCACCGGCCTCGGGCTGGACTTCCCGCACGCGGTCCAGGCCGTGCGCATCCTGCGCCACCGCACCGACCTCAAGACCGGCACCATCAGCCGCCGGACCATCTATGCGATCACCGACCTGACCTCGCAGGAAGCCTCGCCCGAGCGGCTCGGCCGGCTCGCCAGATCGCAGTGGACCATCGAGAACCGACTCCACTTCGTCCGCGACACGACCTTCGCCGAGGACGCCTCCAGGATCCGCACGGCACACGGCCCGGAGAACATGGCAACCCTTCGGAACCTTGCGATCAACGCCCTCCGCGCCGCCGGGCATCGCAACATCGCCGCTGGCCTCCGCCACGCCTCCTACGAGCCCTTCACGCGCCCGCTCGACCTCCTCGGCATCGCCTGACCAACAC
>NZ_JBIVVI010001750.1:0-1305 GCF_044757675.1 Kitasatospora sp. NPDC091257 | reverse complement strand
CCCGGCTGCCGCGATCCCGGTCCTTCTTGAGTCGGTCCGGCTGGCCAAGCGCACGGGCAGCCCGGTGAAGATCGGTGCCGCCCTTACCAATCTCGGCACGGCGTTTCGGGAATCCGGGAGACTGAAGGACGCTGGCGAAGCGTTGGCCGAGTCCATTCTCTTTCACAAGGCATCCGGAGACCTTCGGAAGGAAGCCTCGGCGCACGGCGGGCTGGCTCTGGTTTTCAACGATTCCGGTCGCTTCGAGTCGGCGCTGGGCAGCTATCGGGACTCCCTGACCGCTTACCAGGAGGTCCAGGACGAGTTCGGGGTGGCTCTCGCCCACCTGAACCTGGGGGCCACATATCTGCACATGGGTGATCTGCGCAGAGCGACCGAGGCCCTGGAGTACGCTCGCGCCCGCTTCGAGGAGATGAGTGATGACTTCCATCTGGCGAGCGTGCTGGCCAACCTCGGCAATGTGCGGAAGCTGGCGGGTGACGTCTCTGGATCAGCGGTCCACTACCGGGCGTCACGGGGGATCTTCGAGCGGATCGGCGCGCCTGATCGGGTCCGGTTGGTCGATTCCCTGCTAGCGAAGCTGGACTGAGGCACCGTCCTGTAGGTGTCGGTGCCCGTTGGGGACGGTTCGGCCGCGCAGGCAGGGGCACCGGCCCGACGCGAGCCGGAACCGGCGCACGCCGGTCACAGCGGACGGGCGGGTGGCGGGGCCGCGGGTGGCGGGCGAGGATCGGGGGGACCGGGCGGACCCCTGAGAGCGGTGGCGGATGGCTGAGCAGCTCGGGGAGTCGCGGGCGGAGCTTTCCTCGCGCCTGAACTGGCTGCGCGCGGCCGTGCTGGGGGCCAATGACGGCGTGGTGTCGACGGCCGGCCTCGTGACCGGTGTGGCGGGCGCGGAGGGTTCCCGGACGGCGCTGCTCGCGGCCGGGGTGGCCGGGCTGTTGGCGGGGGCGATGTCGATGGCGGCGGGCGAGTACGTCTCGGTCAGCACCCAGCGGGACACCGAGCGGGCCGCGTTGGCGCAGGAGCGGCGGGAGCTCGCGGAGGATCCGGAGGGGGAGCTCGACGAGCTGACCGACTACTACCGGGGCAGTGGGCTGGAGGACGGCCTGGCCCGGGAGGTGGCGACGGCGCTGACCGAGCGGGACGCGCTGGCCGCTCACGCGCAGACCGAACTGGGCATCGACCCGGACGTGTTGACCAACCCCTGGGAGGCGGCGCTGGCGAGCGCGGCGGCGTTCACGCTGGGTGCGCTGGTGCCGCTGCTGGCGGTGCTGCTGCCGCCGGAGTCGTGGCGGCTGCTGG
>NZ_JBIVVI010001749.1:0-1310 GCF_044757675.1 Kitasatospora sp. NPDC091257 | reverse complement strand
GGGGTCGGCCCGACCGGCACGAACTTCAGCCGCTCCGCCTGGGTGGCGGGCTTGAGCAGCGGCTCCCCGGTGGCCAGCACCTTCGACCAGGTCTGAAGGTCGGTGAGGCCGGAGATGACGGCGCCGGCCGCCCAGCCCCAGGACGGGTTCCAGGTGGTGGCGTCCTCGACCGCGCCGCTGGCCGTCTGGTTGGTGTAGCCGTGGGCGTGCGGGTCCGGGAAGGCCGCGTCGGTCGGCAGGCTGGTCCTGGTGAGCCCGGCCGGGGTGAACACCTGCTGGTTGAGGAAGTCCTGGAGCGGCTGCCCGCCGACCTTCTCGACCACCAGGCCGAGCAGGATCAGGTTGGTGTTGGAGTACTCGAACCGGGCGTTCGGCGCGAAGTTCGCCGGGTGCTTGAACGCGTACGCGAGCAACTGGTCCGGAGTGAAGGGCCGGTTCGGGTCGCTGAAGAACGCCTGCTGGAAGTCGGAGTCCAGGGTGTAGTTGAACAGGCCGCTGCGCATCTCGCCGAGCTCGCGCAGGGTGATGCCGTCACCGCCGGGCACGTTCGGGACGTACTTGGAGATCGGGTCGTCCAGGCCCACCTTGCCCTGGTCCACCAGCCGCAGGACGCCGGTGGCGGTGAAGGTCTTGGACACGCTGCCGATCCGCATGTACAGGTTGGGCGACATCGGCGTCCCGGAATCCTTGTCGGCGACGCCGAAGGTGCGCTGGTAGCTGCCGTCGGGGGTGGTGTAGCCGACGATCACCCCGGGGATGGAGACCTCGCTCATCACCTGCTTGATCGCGTCGTCCAGACGGCTCGTGACGTCCGGGGTGAGCGGCACCACCGCGCCGGTGGCGCTGCCCGTCGGCGTGGCGGTCGGGCTCAGCGCGGCCGGTTCGGCGGTGACGGCCGGACCGGCCTGCCGCGCGGGCTCCGTGCTCCCGGAGCAGGCGGAGACGGCGAGCAGGCCGCTCAGCGCGAGGGCGGCGGAGGCCACCCGTACGGACCGGGGGACGGCCGGGCGCGAAGAGCGGTGGACCCGCACGGAGCGGGGAACGGCCGGTCGGGGCCGTCGGGTGTCGGTCATCGGCGCAGGCGCCTCTCTGGGGCGGACGGCCCCTTGGCGAAGGGCCCCGGAGCGCTGCCCGGCAGGCCGGGGCGCTGCTCCACGGGGGCGCGGGGGAGCGTCGCCACCGTAAGCACCGCCGTCGTGCGGGCGCGCGCGGGTCGAGGCCCGGCTGGACCGAACGGGAGCGCGCTCAGCCGGGTGCCCCGTCCGGCTGGCGGCCCGGTGCCACCCACCCCCGGCGGCATCACGCAACCC
>NZ_JBIVVI010001748.1:0-1312 GCF_044757675.1 Kitasatospora sp. NPDC091257 | reverse complement strand
CCCACCGGTTCGGCGGGAACCCCCAGGTAGACGGCGCGCAGCTCGGCGAGCACCGGGTGGGCGGGGTCGAAGGCGGTGCCGTCCACGGCCGCCAGCGGACACACCCCGACACCCGCGTTCACCGCGAAGGCGGCGGTGAAGCGGTCCAGCCCGCCGGCGGCCAGCGGCTCGCGGGACTGCGGACCCCGGTAGGCGCCGGACAGCAGGGCCTCGGTCACGCCCGGCAGGCTCGGCCCCTGCGGCCAGACCAGCTTCTCCTCGGCCAGGAAACCCACGTTCCAGGTCGCGCCCTCGACCACCAGGCCGTCCTCGTCGACCAGCAACACGTCGTCGAAGCCCGCCAGTTGGGCCAGGCGGCGGTGGTGCACCAAACCGAACAGGCCGACGTGCTTCACCTCCGGCAGCTCCCGCCGGTACGCCGCGGTGCGGACCCGCAGCGGGGCGGGCGCGGCCGCCGTGGCCGGGCGGGTGGTCACCAGCAGGGCGGGTGCGGCCGGGGCCGCGGGGCGCTCCAGGCCGAGCTCCGGGTCGTACACGGTGACCCGGACGGTCACCGGCGCGCCGTCGGCGGGCAGCACCGCGCCGATCCGCTCCCGCACCGCCGCCCGGTCCAGCTCGGCGCCGAACAGCACCCGGCAGTCCCGGACCAGCCGGTCCAGGTGCAGCGCCAGACCGCGCACCCGGCCCTCCTCCGCCCGCAGGGTGGTGAAGTGCCCGTAGTTGAGCAGCCCCAGCGCGGCCAGCCGCGCCGGGTCGGCAGGGGCGCCGTCGATCTCGATCTCAGCCATCCCCCGAGTCTGCCAGCTGCGGGAATGCCGACGGAGCCTGCTCCGGCAGCCCCGACCGAGGCGGCCCCGACCGAGGCGACTCGGAGCGCGGCGGCCCGGAGCGCGACGGCCCGGAGCGCGGCGGCCCGGAGCGCGACGGTCCGGACTGCGGCGGCTCGGACTGCGGCGGCGACGCCGGGCGGTACGGGCTCACCATCGGCCGGCCCGCCTTCCGGGCCGCCCGCTCGAACTCCTCGATCCGGTACGCCAGGCCCTCCGGCTCCCCCGCGTCCGACCAGCGCCACGCCTCCGCCCACCACTGCGGGCCGCGCACCAGCGGGCGGCCGGCCAGCGCCAGGCACAGGGCCAGCGTGGAGCGGGCGTACTCGTGCACCCAGCCGTCGCAGCCCCGGTAGTCCGCCGTCTCGTCCAGCCGCAGCCAGCGGCCCTCCTGCCCGGCGGCCAGTATCGGCACCCAGCCGCGCAGCCGGTCGGCGACCAGCAGGAGCAGCCGGCCGTCCTCCTCCCGCACCCGGTGCACGGGG
>NZ_JBIVVI010001747.1:0-1312 GCF_044757675.1 Kitasatospora sp. NPDC091257 | reverse complement strand
GGTGGGCTGCCGACGCTCGGGGGGCGGGGATCGTGGCGAAATGCCAGAGTTGGGGAGGTTTCCGATATAGCTGGTGCCGTACGACGGGAGAAGCGCCCATGCCTGACACTCCGACGCCCGCGACCATGCACAAGCACACCGGTGGTGGCAGCGCCCCGCCCTCCGGTCCGCCGGGTGCCGGCGGCGGTGCCAAGCCGGTGGGGGAGCGCGGCCGTACCGCGCTGGCCGTCGGCGTGGTGGAGAAGATCGCCGGCGTGGCGGCCCGCGAGGTCGCCGGAATCCACGCGCTCGGGTCCGGCCTCGCCCGTACCTTCGGCGCGATGCGGGACCGGGTGCCCGGCGGCAAGCCCAGCGTCGGGCGGGGCATCAAGGCCGAGGTCGGCGAGAAGCAGACCGCGATCGACATCGCCCTGGTGGTCGAGTACGGCGTGGTCATTCCCGAACTCGCCCGCCAGGTGCGGGAGAACATCGTCAACGCGGTCGAACGGATGACCGGCCTGGAGGTCGTCGAGGTCAACATCGCGGTCAACGACGTCCACCTCCCGGACGAACCGGAGTTCGAGGAGGAAGAGGAACCGGTGGCGCCGTCCGGGCAGCGGCCGAAGCTCAAGTAGCGCGTTCGGCGGCAGGTCGGGGGCGTCAGGCCCGACGGAGTAGCGGGAAACGAGGGAGTAGCGGATGAACCTGGCCATCGTCGGCCTGGTGGTGGGCATGGCCCTCGGCTTCGCCGGGTACTTCGGCGGGTTCGCGGCCTTCCTGCTGGTGGCCGTGCTCGGGCTGGTCGGCTTCGTGATCGGACGCCTGCTGGAGGGCGACATCGAGCTGGGCGACCTCGGGGACCTGCTCCGCGGCCGCGACCGGCGCCGCTGATGACGGGCCCCGTGTCGGTTCCGGTCGTGGTCTCCCGTTCCGGGTCGGGTTCGGGGCCCGGTCACGGTTCGGGTTCGGGTTCTGTTTCGGGGTCGGCTTCGGGGGCCGGGTCCGTGCCGGGGCGTCGGGGGCGGCTTCGGATCGCCGACCGGGTGTACGCCGGGATCGCGGCTCGGGCCGCCCGGGAGGTGCTGGCCGAGGCCTGGCCCGCCGGGCGGGCGAAGGGCGCGCCGCCGCACGTCTCGGTGACCGTACCGGGGAGCACGGTGCGGGTCCGGGTGGCTCTTGAGCTGCCGTTCCCCTCGGACGTCGCGACGCTGGCCGGGGCGGTGCGGGCGCGGATCGCCGAGCGGGTGGCGGGGCTGACCGGGGTCAGGGTCTCGGAAGTGGTCGTCGTGGTCGAGAAGTTAATGACGGGGGGCGCTTCGTGAGCGCGCAGGCC
>NZ_JBIVVI010001746.1:0-1312 GCF_044757675.1 Kitasatospora sp. NPDC091257 | reverse complement strand
CCTGAGGAACCCCCGAGGAACCCCTGACCCGGGCAGACGGCGGCCGCACGGCCTGACCCCTCAACGGGCAGACACTGCACCGTCGTTCGACCGTTCGCCCCGGCCCGCCACGGAGTCGGACGCCGCGGTGAACGCCCGCACGAGGGGACGGTCGTCTCCCCGGCGGGTGGCCAGAAGGACCCGGCTCACGGCGGGCGGCCCGTCGAGTTCGAGGCGCCGTGCGCCCGCGGGGAGCAGCGCGGTGACGCTGTGGAGGGCGATGGTGACGCCGAGGCCGGCGCGACGAACATGATGATGGTGTGCCAGTTGGAGCACTCCTGGGCGACCCGGACATCGTTGCCGGTGTCCCGGATGGGCTGGGTGTTCACCTCGAAGGCGTGGGCTCCCGCCGAGCGCGGGAACAGGATCAGGGGGTCGGCGGCGAGCGCCGCCGCGTTCACCCGGCCGTTCCCGGCGGCGGGGTGGTCGGTGGGGACGACCGCGACGAGGCGTTCCGTTGTCAGGAGGGCGAGGTCGATGTCGTCGCGTTCGTATTGGACACCTGGGTGGGCGGAGCCGGAGGCTGACGTGGTGCCGTTCAGGGAAGGGAACCGCCCGGGCGTGGATCCCGGCCGATGGACTGGTCGGCCACCGCCGGACTCGAACGCGATCCCAACTACTACGCGGTGGATCCCCGCGGCTACACCCTCACCTCCGACTTCACCGCGACAGCGACCGCCAAGGCGTCGATCGAGGGCAAACTGGGCATCGCCTACAAGCACGAGACGCGGCGCGATCCGCTGCTGACCATCAAGCCGGCGACCTGCGTGACGGTGTACGCGGTCGTGCTGTGCCCCTCGCTGACGGTGTACAGGCGGTCACCTGGTCCATGGCACCCGGATCGCTGGGCACCGTCGACCAGAGCGGCCTCTACACCCCGCCGCACCCGCGCCCCGGCCAGTACGTCGACCTGGTCACCGCCACCACCGCCGGCACGCCCACCTGCCCGCCGGCCACCGTTCGGGCGGCCGTCCACCACGGGGCGAGCCTGCCGGGTGCCCCCAAGAAGCCCGCGATCAGCCCGGACGGCTCGACCGTCACCTGGACCGCTCCCTCCGACGGCGGCAGCGCCATCGAGGAGTACGTGGTGACCGTGGACCACGATCCCAGCAACCCTGCCGGTACCGAAACCGTCCTGGGAACCGTGCCCGGCACCTCGACGTCACTGACCATCCCCGCCGACCGCGTCGCGCAGATCGAAGCGGACCATGCCAGGGTGCGGGTCACAGCGGTGAACAGCCGCGGGCAAGGCCCCGCCTCCGCCCTGTCACAC
>NZ_JBIVVI010001745.1:0-1314 GCF_044757675.1 Kitasatospora sp. NPDC091257 | reverse complement strand
CAGGGCGGCCTGGCCGCCGACGGCCGCTGCAAGTCCTTCGCGGCGGCGGCGGACGGCACCGGCTGGTCCGAGGGCGTCGGCGTCCTGCTACTGGAACGGCTCTCCGACGCCCGCCGCAACGGGCACGAGGTGCTGGCGGTGGTGCGGGGCAGCGCGGTCAACCAGGACGGTGCCTCGAACGGTCTGACGGCGCCGAACGGGCCCTCGCAGGAGCGGGTGATCCGGCAGGCGCTGGCCAACGCCCGGCTGGAGGCGGCCGACGTGGACGCCGTGGAGGCGCACGGCACCGGAACCCGCCTCGGCGACCCGATCGAGGCCGAGGCGCTGCAGGCCGTCTACGGCCGGGGCCGTACGGCCGACCGGCCGCTGCTGCTCGGCTCGCTGAAGTCCAACGTCGGCCACACCCAGGCCGCCGCCGGCGCGGTCGGCGTGATCAAGAGCGTGCTGGCGCTGCGCAACGGCATGCTCCCGGCCACCCTGCACGTGGACGCGCCCACCCCGCACGTCGAGTGGACGGGCGGCGGCGTCGAGCTGCTGACCGAGGCCCGGCCCTGGCCGCAGGCGGAGCGGACCCGACGGATCGGCGTCTCCGCGTTCGGCGTCAGCGGTACCAACGCCCATGTGCTCATCGAGGAGAGCCCGGCCGAGGCCGAGCCGCGGACGGAGCCGGAGGCGCCCGGGCAGGGCGTCCGCCCGGTGGCGTGGCCGGTGTCGGCGCAGAGCGCGCAGGCGCTGCGGGGCCAGGCGGCGCGGCTGGCCGAGCGGTTCGGGCCGGACGTGGACGCGGGCGACGCGGCGTGGTCCCTGGCGACGACCCGGGCCGCGCTGGCCCACCGCGCGGTGGTGCTGGGCACCGGTGGCCGTGAGGGGCTGCTGGATGGCCTCGGCGCGCTGGCGGACGGGCGTCCGACGGGCGGCGTGGTCGCGGGTGCCGCGGTGGAGGGCCGGACGGCGTTCCTGTTCACGGGGCAGGGTGCGCAGCGGGTCGGCATGGGGCGGGAGTTGTACGAGGCGTTCCCGGTGTTCGCGTCGGCGTTCGACGCGGTCTGCGCGGAGTTGGACGGGAGGCTCGGGCGGTCGGTGCGGGAGGTCGTCTTCGCGGGTGCGGAGGATCTGGACCGGACGGTGTGGGCGCAGGCGGGGCTGTTCGCGGTCGAGGTGGCGTCGTTCCGGTTGCTCGAATCCTGGGGTGTGACCCCCGACTTCCTGCTCGGGCACTCGATCGGCGAGATCGCCGCCGCCCATGTGGCGGGCGTGTTCTCGCTGGCGGACGCCTGTGCGCTGGTGGCGGCGCGCGGTCGGCTGATGGACGCG
>NZ_JBIVVI010001744.1:0-1317 GCF_044757675.1 Kitasatospora sp. NPDC091257 | reverse complement strand
ATGTTCTCCGAGTACGTGGTGTTCGGCGGGCCGCCGACCGCGGTGGAGAGCATGGAGCCGACGCCGTCCGCGGAGATCGCGGTGCCCAGCTTGTCGGTCTGCAGAAGATCGGTCGCAGCCTCCAGCTGCCCATCGCCGTGCTCCCCGCAGCCGGTCTGCTGATGCGTCTCGGCCAGGACGACGTGTTCGGCAAGGACGGCCTCGGCTGGGACAAGGTCGCCGCGGTGTTCAACACCGCCGGCACCTCGGTCTTCGACGCTCTGCCGATGCTCTTCGCGGTGGGTATCGCGATCGGCTACGCCAAGAAGGCGGACGGCTCCACCGCCCTCGCCGCACTGGTCGGCTACCTGGTGTACAAGAACGTGCTCACCGCGTTCCCGATCACCGAGTACAAGATCCTCCCCGGCAAGGACGACGCCGCCACCTACCAGAACCCGGGTGTGCTCGGCGGCATCGTGATCGGTCTACTGGCCGCGGTGCTGTGGCAGAAGTACCACCGCACCAAGCTGGTCGACTGGCTCGGCTTCTTCAACGGCCGCCGCCTGGTCCCGATCATCATGGCCTTCGTCGGCACCGCCGTCGGCGTCTTCTTCGGTCTGGCCTGGGGCCCGATCGGCGACGCCATCAAGAGCCTGAACGACACCCTGATCGGCGCCGGCGCGTTCGGTGCGGGCGCCTTCGGCCTGGTCAACCGCGGTCTGCTGCCGGTCGGCATGCACCAGTTCGTGAACTCCTACGCCTGGTTCCAGACCGGTGACTTCACCAAGCCCGACGGCACCGTCGTGCACGGCGACCTGACCCGCTTCTTCGCCGGCGACCCGACCGCCGGACAGTTCATGTCGGGCTTCTACCCGATCATGATGTTCGCGCTGCCCGCCGCCGCGCTGGCCATCGCCCACGCCGCCAAGCCGCACCGCCGCAAGGCCGTCACCGGCATGATGGTCTCGCTGGCCCTGACCTCCTTCGTCACCGGTGTCACCGAGCCGATCGAGTTCGCCTTCGTCTTCATCGCCCCGGTCCTGTACGTCATCCACGCGCTGCTCACCGCCGTCTCGATGACCGTCACCTGGGCGCTCGGCGTGCACGACGGCTTCACCTTCTCCGGCGGCCTGATCGACTACGCGCTGGCCTGGAACAAGGCCACCGACCCGTGGATGATCATCCCGCTCGGCCTGGCCTTCGCCGCGGTCTACTACTTCCTCTTCCGCTTCGCGATCGCCAAGTTCGACCTCAAGACCCCCGGTCGCGAGGACGACGACGAGATCGAGGACGTCACCAAGGCCTGACGCCCGCGTCACCGCCCCGCCCCGAAGGCCC
>NZ_JBIVVI010001743.1:0-1324 GCF_044757675.1 Kitasatospora sp. NPDC091257 | reverse complement strand
CCCGGTGGTCGGCACCCCGCTGCAGGTCGGCGACCCGGCCCTGCTCCACCTGTTGCTACGGGTCGAGCACGCCACCACGGCCGGCGCCCCGCACGGCGACATCTACCAACTGCTGCTCGGCATCCGCTCCGGCGGGCTCGGGGACATCGGGCCCGGCGCCGTACTCGGCCGGCTCAGCCAGGGCCCGTACGACGGCGCGACCCTCTACGACGCGGTGCACGACCCGGAACTCACCGGGCGGCTGCTGGAACACCTGGCCACCGGCGACCGCTTCGGCGCGCTCTCCTTCCGCCGCACCCCCGGCTCGGGGCTGCCCGCCAACCTCCCCGGCCGCGCCTCCACCGCCGAGCAGTCCAACAGCTCGGTCATCTACGGCACCTCGTACATCCTCAAGCTGTTCCGCCGCATCCACCCCGGCACCAACCCCGACCTCGAACTCTCGCTCGCGCTCTCCCGGGCCGGGTCCACCCGCATCCCCCGGGTCGCCGCCTGGTTCGAGAGCCGGATGGAGCGCGCCGAGCCCGCCACCCTCGGGCTGCTGCAGCGCTACCTGCCGGACGCCGAGGACGGCTGGGAACTGGCCCTCGACCAGGTCGGCCGGCTCAAGGGCGACCGGTCCCCGGGCAACTTCGCCATCGAGGCGCACCGGCTCGGCCGGGCCACCGCCGAGGTGCACCGGGTGCTGGCCCGCTCGATGCCGGTCGCCCGGCTCGACCGCACCCAGACCGGACGCCTGGCCGGCGCGATGGCCGACCGGCTGGACAGCGCCGTGGCCGCCGTCCCCGGGCTGCTGCGCTTCCGGGCCGCGCTGCGCGCCGCCTTCCAGCAGCTCGCCGACGCCCACCCGGACGGTCTGCCGGTCCAGCGCATCCACGGCGACCTGCACCTCGGACAGGCGATGCGCACCCCGCACGGCTGGGTGCTGCTGGACTTCGAGGGCGAGCCGGCCAAGTCGGTCAACGAGCGCCGCGAGCCGCAGCCGGCCCTGCGCGACGTCGCCGCGATGCTGCGCTCCTTCGACTACGCGGCCGCCCACCTGCTGGCCGGCGGCCCGGTCGACCCGGAGCTGGCCCACCTGGCCGCCGCCTGGGCCCAGCGCAACCGCACCGCCTACTGCGCCGGCTACACCGCCGGCGGCGGCGCCGACCCGGCCGCCTCGCCGGAGCTGATGCGCGCGCTGGAGATCGACAAGGCGGTGTACGAGGTGGTGTACGAGGCCCGGCACCGGCCGAGCTGGCTGCCGATCCCGCTGGCCGCGATCAACCGGCTGGCCCTGTCCGTCTGACCCCCCGCTTCCCGTACCGCCCGCAGGAGTTCGCCCACC
>NZ_JBIVVI010001742.1:0-1326 GCF_044757675.1 Kitasatospora sp. NPDC091257 | reverse complement strand
CCCTACCGGCCCCCCGCGGCGCCACCGGCGAGGACCCGCCCGCCGAGCCCCACCCGGCCCCCCGGCGCGGCTTCCTCGCCAAGGCCTTCGGCATCACCGCCGTCCTCAGCGCCGCCGGCTCCGGCCTCGGCCTGCTGCGCGACCTCCTGCTGGCCCGCTACTTCGGCGCCAACCAGGGCACCGACGCCTTCCTGGTCGCCTGGACCGTCCCCGAGACCGCCGCACCGCTGCTGATCGAGGACGCCATGTCCTTCCTCATGGTGCCCGCCTTCGCCCTCGCCCTGGTGCTGCGCGAGGAGGACCCGGACGCCCCCGACCCGGTCCGCCAGCTGGTCCGCGCCACCCTGCCCTGGCTGCTGATCGCGCTCGGCGGCCTCGCCCTGGCCGTCGTCCTGGGCGCCCCGGAACTGGTCGACCTGCTCGCCCCCGGCCTCACCGACCCCGCCCTGGCCGTCACCTGCACCCGGATCACCGCGATCACCGTGCTGCCCTTCGGCGTGGCCGGCTACCTGGCCGCCGCGCTGCGCGCCCACCACCGCTTCCCCGCCCCGGCCGGCATCTACGTCGCCTACAACCTCGGCATCCTCGCCGTCCTGCTCTGCCTCCACGCCTACCTCGGGGTGCGCTCCGCCGCCCTCGGCGTCGCGGCCGGCAGCCTGCTGATGGCCGGTCTGCTGGTCGGCCCCTTCCTGCGCCGGCTGCGCCAGGGCCCGCCCGACACCGGCCGCGGCCGCCGCTCGCGCCGGGCCCTGGTGCTGATGCCGCTGGCCCTGCTGCCGGTGGCCGCCTTCACCCTCACCCGCCAGTCGCAGGTCTTCGTCGAGCGCTACCTCGGCTCGGCGCTGCCGCCCGGCACCATCTCGCACCTCAACTACGCGGCCAAGGTCTCCCAGCTCGCCATGACGGCGGGTCTCCTGATCTGCACCGTCACCTTCCCGCTGGTCGCCCGGGCGCTCGCCGCCGGGGACCTCACCGCCGCCCGCGACCGGGTGGAGAAGGACCTCGGCCAGGCGACGGCCGTCGTCCTGCTCGGCACCGCCTTCCTGATGGCCTGCGCCCCCTCGGTGGTCTCGCTGCTGTTCGAACGCGGCGCCTTCGGCCCGCACGACACCGCCGCCACCGCCGACGTCATCCGGGTGTACAGCTTCGGCCTGCCCGCCCAGGCACTGACCGGCGTGATGATCCGCCCCTACTTCTCGCTGCGCCCGGTGGTCCGCCGGGCCGACGACCCGGGCCTGGTGGACGGACCCGCCGCCGAGGCCTGGTTCGCCCAGTCGTCCGGCCTCGCGGTGTCGGCGGACGGCGAGCGGCTCTGGGTCGCCGACT
>NZ_JBIVVI010001741.1:0-1327 GCF_044757675.1 Kitasatospora sp. NPDC091257 | reverse complement strand
CCCCTAGGCTTGCGCAGGGAAGTCAGCAGAGCTATCGCACCCTCCGGGCACCGCCCGCGAAACGGTGACGGGCCCCAAGGGAGTTGGTGCGGTGCGCAACCGTCGGCGCTGGAAGCGGGTACTGATCGGGGCGTTCGCCGGCTGCGCGGTGCTCGCCGACGCCGGAGGCGCCGCCGCCGCGGCCGCGGTCTCCTCCGAACAGCTGGCGATCTCCACGCCTCCGGCCGGCAGCGCCGCCTGGGTCCAGGACCACTCCTTCGGCCACTCCCTGCCCGACCCGGCCACCACCGCCCCGGCCGCCGCCGCGGCGTTCTTCGCCTCACTCGCGCCCACCGAACTGGACCGGCTGATCCAGCAGTACCCGCTGGTCGTCGGCAACTACGACGGCGCCCCGCTGGACCTGCGCTACCGCGCCAACAGGATCGCCCTGGCCGCCGAGCGCGACCGGGCCCTGGCCCGCGCCGCCGACCGCGAACTGGACTCCGACACCCGCGCGCTGGCCGTCTCCCGCGCCAACGACGTCGAGCACCTGCTCGCCCCCGACCGGCAGGTCCTGGCCTTCGACCCGCGCGGCCGCGGCCTGGTCAGTGAGGTGTGGGGCGACCTCGCCGACGCCGAGCGGATCTCCGTGCTCGTCCCCGGCTCGGACGCCGACCTCGGCCACCACGACCAGGCCGCCGAGCCGCTGCGCTCCCCGGCCGGCATGGCCCGCGCCCTCTACGCCGAGGAACGGCGCCAGGCGCCGAACACCCGGACCGCCGTGATCTCCTGGACCGGCTACGTCACCCCCTCCGGCCTCGGCCCGGACGCCGCCACCTCCCGGCTCGCCGACGTCGCCGCCCCCCGGCTGGAGCGGTTGCTCTCCGGGCTGAAGGAGACCACCCGGCCGGATGCGCCGCCGTCGCTGCTCTGCCACTCGTACGGCTCGGTGGTCTGCGGCACCGCCGCCCCGGAGATCCCGCGCGCGGCGGCCTCGCCGTCCGACACCTCCGGCATCACCGACCTGGTGGTCTTCGGCAGCCCCGGCATGGGCGTGCAGAGCACCACCGAACTGGGCGCCGGCGTGCACGTCTGGGCCACCCGCAACCCCAGCGACTGGATCGGCAACGTGCCGTTCCTGGAGGTCGGCGGACTCGGCCACGGTGCCGACCCGGCGGCGAGCGGCTTCGGCTCCGAGCAGATCTCCTCGGCCCGCGCGGCCGGCCACAACGGCTACTTCACCGAGGGCACCGACAGCCTGCGCAACTTCGCGGCGATCTCGCTCGGCCGCTACCAGGACGTGGTCCGGGCCAACCCCGGCCCGGCCGGTCGGGACGACTTCGTCGCC
>NZ_JBIVVI010001740.1:0-1328 GCF_044757675.1 Kitasatospora sp. NPDC091257 | reverse complement strand
CACCACGCCGGCCTCCCGCCCCGCCCGCCGCCCCGCGCCGACGGATCCCGCCCCGACGCCCCTGCCCCGCCCCGACCGGCCGCGCCCACCGGCCGTAGCGCCCACCGGCCGTAGCGCCGCGTCCGCCGTACCGGCCCTACGCCGCGTCCGCCGTGCTCGCCAGCCCGACGGCCACCCGGCTCCCCGCCTCCAGGTACTGCAGCTCGCCGCTCCGCCGCGCGTCCAGCGCGGCCGCCAGCCGCCGGTAGCGCCCCGGCGGCAGCAGCTCGCCGGCCTCGTCCAGGGTGACGAATCGCCAGCTGCGCAGCTCCTCCTGCTGGAGCAGCAGGTGCTGCCGGCCCTCCTCGTCCAGCAGGCCGCCGTCGTACATCAGCCGCAGTCCGCCGCGGCGGGGGCCGGTGCGCGGCTCCCAGTCGACGGCGAGCAAACGCAGCGTGGACGGGTCCAGGCGCAGGCCCAGCTCCTCGGCGGTCTCGCGCAGGGCGGCGTCGGTGGGGGCCTCGCCGCGCTCGACCACGCCGCCGGGGAAGTCCCAGTCGGGCTTGTAGACCGGGTCGACCAGCAGCACGCGGTCCTGCTCGTCGAAGAACAGCACGGCGGAGGCCACGGTGTCCCCGGTCGGGTCCGGGGTCTGGACGATCGGACAGCGGGCGGCGCCGACCCGGACCAGCTCGGCGATCCGGTGCGCGGTCTCCCGGGGGGAGAGCTCGCTGGTGTCGATCATCCGGGCGTCCCCGACCAGCCAGCGGCGGGCGGCGCGGTAGTGGGGCAGGTGTTCGAGGCACCAGGTGCGGACCCGCTCGCTGCCCTGCGGATCGCCCGGGCACTCCTCGCGGTGGGCTATGCGGTCGCGCAGGATCGTTTCTTCAGGGTCCAGCACGAAGTGGTGCACCGTGATCCCGTGCGAGGCCAGATCGCCGAAGATCTCGTCCCGGTAGTCCTCCCTGAGCAGGGTCATCGGGACCACCAGCGGGCCCCCGACCTCACCGAGCAGCGCCGCCGCCGTCTCGGGGACCAGCCGGCGCCAGGCCGCCAGGTCCTGGAAGTCGGACACCGTCGCCAACCGGTCGGCCGGGAGCATCCGGCGCAGGCCGAAGCCCACCAGCTCGGGATCGAAGAGCACGCTCCCGGGCAGCAGTTCCACCAGCTCTCGGCAGGCGCTCGTCTTGCCCGCCCCGAATGTGCCATTGACCCAGACGATCACAACGTCCCCTGCCCTCGACTTCCCCCGATGCCGTTCGCACCGGGCAGCGCGCCCGTCCGTCGAACCAGCCGGCCGCCCTGAAGACTGGCCGCATCCGTAGGAGCTATCGAAGGACGTGCCATGG
>NZ_JBIVVI010001739.1:0-1331 GCF_044757675.1 Kitasatospora sp. NPDC091257 | reverse complement strand
AGCAACAGCGCCTTTCCGCCGGACAGTTCGAGGTTCTCGAACTTGTCGGAGGAAGCGGTGAAGGTGCGGCTCAGGTCGTCGGTGGACTTGCGGGCAGGCTGTCCCCGCGCACCGCCAGCAGCTCCGCCGGGAACCCGGCGTCCACCCGGACCGGGGCCAGCCCGAGCGCCGCCCGGGCCTGGTTCGCCACCGCGTCGTACGCCGCCGCCGGGTCCAGCTCCCCACCGGCCGACAGCAGGTACGCCGACTCCAGCGGATCCGCCCGGCCGACCGGGTTGGACGGGTCGCGCAGCGCCCCGCTGCCCGCCGCCAGCGGCACCCTGGCGGCGGCCAACTCCCTTACCAGGCCCGGCCGCAGGCCCGTCGTCCGGCCTTCCAGTCCGGTGCAGCCGCCGTTCTGCGGCAGGCAGACGACCCGGATCCCGCTGGTCGCCAGCACCGTCGACCCGCCCCGGGCCAGCGCCCCGCACGGGCCGAGCGTCACCCGCGGCCGTAGCGGCGCCAACGCGCCCGCCATCCGGGCGAGTTGGGCGGCGTCGGCGGCGCCGGTGTGCAGGTCCACCGGACAGTCCGCCTCCCGGGCGGCCTCCAGCAGCAGCTGCACGTACCCGGCCGGGTCCGGATCCAGGTCCGGGCAGCCGCCGGCCGCGGTGGCGCCCAGCTTGAGCGCCTCGCGCAGCTGCGCCCGGCCGTCCGCGCCGGCCCGCCCGGTGAGCAGCCGGGGCATCGCCACCGCCTGGAGTTCGGCCAGCCCGCGCAGCGCCTGCCGGGCGGTGAGCACCGCCTCCAGTCGGCGCAGTCCGTGCACGTCGCCGATCCGGACGTGGGTGCGCTGGGCGGTGGCGCCGTAGCCGAGCGAGGTCAGCGCGGCCTCGGTGACCCGGCGGGTGAGGTCGGCCGGGGTGTCCGGCGGCGGGGCGGCCAGCGCGGCGGAGAACGCGGTGTCGTAGTGGGCGTGCGCCTCGGCGGGGGCCGGGAGCAGCAGGTAGCCGCGCAGGTCGATCCGGGCGCCGGTGGTGACGGTGGGCGCGCCGGGCAGGGCGGGCAGTGGGCCGAGGCTGCCGACGGTGCCGACCGCCTGGATCCGGTCGCCGCTGATCCGGACGTCCACCACCCGCCCGTCGGCCAGCCGGGCGCCGGTGAGGAGCAGGACCGGGCCGTGCCCGAGCGGGTTGGCCGCCGGGCCGGGTCCGGAGTGCGGCCCGTCGGCGGCTGCGCTGTCCATCGCCGGCTCCTTCTCGCGTCGGCCCGTGCGGTCGGCCCCGGGCCGCTGGCCCGTACCGCCGGGCGGTCCTCCCGATCAATGAGCGTCGAGCCTATGGGCCCGGGGG
>NZ_JBIVVI010001738.1:0-1332 GCF_044757675.1 Kitasatospora sp. NPDC091257 | reverse complement strand
CCCACCGCTGTTCCACCCCCTGCTGTTCCGTAGAACCACCCCCACCTGACCCGAAAGGGCCGCACGCAGTGACCAGCAACCAGAACGGTGCCACCTACGCCGCCGCCGGTGTCGACATCGAGGCGGGCGACCGCGCCGTCGAGCTCATGAAGCAGTGGGTGAAGAAGGCCAACCGCCCCGAGGTGGTCGGCGGTCTCGGCGGTTTCGCCGGCCTCTTCGACGCGTCCGCCTTCAAGAACTACGAGCGGCCGCTGCTGGCCTCGGCCACCGACGGCGTGGGGACCAAGGTGGCCATCGCCGCCGCCATGGACAAGCACGACACCATCGGCCACGACCTGGTCGGCATGGTCGTCGACGACCTGGTGGTGTGCGGCGCCGAGCCGCTGTTCATGACCGACTACATCTGCGTCGGCAAGGTCGTCCCGGAGCGGGTCGCCGCGATCGTCAAGGGCATCGCCGAGGGCTGCGCGCTGGCCGGCTGCGCCCTGGTCGGCGGCGAGACCGCCGAGCACCCGGGCCTGCTGGGCCCGGACGAGTACGACGTCGCGGGCGCCGGCACCGGTGTGGTGGAGGCCGACGCGCTGCTCGGCGCGGACCGGGTCCGCGCCGGCGACGTGGTGATCGCGATGGCCGCCTCCGGCCTGCACTCCAACGGCTACTCGCTGGTCCGCCACGTGCTGCTGAACGAGGCCGGCTGGAAGCTGGACCGCAAGGTCGAGGAGTTCGGCCGCACCCTCGGCGAGGAGCTGCTGGAGCCGACCCGGATCTACTCGCTGGACTGCCTGGCGCTCACCCGCGCCACCGAGGTGCACGCCTTCTCGCACGTCACCGGCGGCGGCCTGGCGGCCAACCTGGCCCGGGTCGTCCCGGACGGCCTGCACGCCCGCCTGGACCGCGGCACCTGGACCCCGCTGCCGGTCTTCCAGACCGTCGCCGAGGTCGGCAAGGTGGCCACCCTGGAGATCGAGAAGACGCTGAACATGGGCGTCGGCATGGTCGCGGTCGTCCCGCCGCACTCGGTGGACGTCGTGCTGTCGATCCTGGAGGACCGCGGCGTGGAGGCCTGGCTGCTCGGCGACATCGTCGAGCGCGGCGACGGGCACGAGGGCGGCGCGGCCCTCTACAACGCCTACGAGGGCTTCCGGGCGAGCTGACCCCGGCGTGACGACGAGAGGGCCCCTCCGGAGCACCGGAGGGGCCCTCTCGCGTGCGGTGGAGGCGGCCGGCGGACCGTGCGGAACCGGTCGGCGGACCGTACGGGGGAACGCCGGGCGGGGTGGTCCGGCACGAGGGGACGCCGGGCGGGGCGGACTGGCACGAGGGAACGCCGGG
>NZ_JBIVVI010001737.1:0-1333 GCF_044757675.1 Kitasatospora sp. NPDC091257 | reverse complement strand
CCCACCCGCACCTTGTGTTCTCCTCGCCGGGGCGCCGCCCGTTGTGCTGTTTGGTCGGCCTGGGGTGGCGGGGGGGGGCGGGCCGGCCGGTCCTCGGACCGGCCGGCCGTCCGCCGTCGGCGGGCCTGCGCCTGCTCCGCCCGAACGATCCCTCAATACGATCACCCGATCGGCCATTTCCGCAGGTCGCAGCGGTGTGTCTGACGGTCCGTGAGGTCTGTTCGGATTGCGGCGCCGATTGCGGGGGCTGGCAGGGCATGGCTGTCTGGTTCTGGCAGGGCCGACCGGCGCTGCCAACTGTTACCCCGTACTCCCTGGAGGAGACCATCATGCGTGCCCTCAAGCGTGTCCTGGCCGTCAGCGCCCTCACCGTCCCGCTCGTGATCGGCGCCGCCGGCCTGGCCTCGGCCCACGGCAGCATCGACGCGAACTACGGCAAGGGCTTCTTCACCGCCAACGAGAACGGCGCCGGCCTCGCGGCCGTCGAGTCCCACGTCGGCCCCGACGGCGTCGAGCACGCCGACTTCTGGATCTGGGCCGACGACAACGGCGTCACCGGTTCGTTCACCGGCTCCGGCGCCACCACCCACGAAGGCTGACGAACCCTGCACCATCGGACGTACGGGGGCGGCCCCGGGACAGGGCCGCCGCTGATCCGGATCCTGGAATGACGAAACGGCCGGTCGACCGCGAGGTCGACCGGCCGTTCCCATGGGCCCACCCGGAGAGCACCTGCTCCGCCCGGACGATCCCTCAATACGATCACCCGATCGGCCATTTCCGCAGGTCGGCACGGCGATCCTGACATACCGTCAACTCCGTTCGGACGGCGGCGCCGATTGCGGGGGCCGGCGGCACATGGCTGTCTGGTTGCGGCCGGGCCGGCCGGCGCTGCCAACTGTTACCCCGTACTCCCTGGAGGAGACCGTCATGCGTGCCCTCAAGCGTGTCCTGGCCGTCAGCGCCCTCACCGTCCCGCTCGTGATCGGCGCCGCCGGCCTGGCCTCGGCCCAGGAGGGCCTGGACGCGACCTGGGGCAGCGGCCAGTTCATCGTCAACCAGCACGGTGCCGGCGTCGCGGACGCGAACTCCGTGGTCAACTCCGACGGAGTCCAGCACACCGACTTCTGGATCTGGGCCGACGACAGCGGCGTCTCCGGCGCGTTCACCGGCTCCGGCGCCACCTGGCAGCAGGGCTGACGAACCCCGCACCACCGCAGGTGCGGGCTCCGGGGCGGGCCTGATCCGGTCCCTGGAATGACGAAACGGCCGGTCGACCGCGAGGTCGACCGGCCGGGGGTTGTGGGTTCTGGAGAGCAAACGTCTGAACTCC
>NZ_JBIVVI010001736.1:0-1335 GCF_044757675.1 Kitasatospora sp. NPDC091257 | reverse complement strand
TCCACCTGCGGCAGCAGGGGCTCTATCCGCTCCCACACCACGTCCGTCAACTCGCCTCGACCTGCCACAAGATCAATTATCAGACAGGCCTTAGCCCTCGCCGTGATGGGCGGCGCGCGTCAGGAGTGGGTCCACTTCCCGCCGACGGACTGACGCTCGTCCACGCGTGGCGCTGTCCCGGGTAGCCGGAAGGCCGTTCGAGACAGCGCCACGCCCTTGGCCGGAACGGTGGTCGGATCGGTGTTCCCGGCCTGTTCGCGGGCTGATCGGCCAGACCCGGCACTTGTCCGTCGCGGCGGCGCGCCAGGCCAGTCCTGCGGTCGCGTGGGTGGGCCCATCGGGGCGTCGGTCCAGCGACAAGGTGGTGGTCTCGGCCCGAAGTTCTGCTCGATGAAGATCTCCCAGAAGATCCGCGACGAGCACGGTGACGGATCGACGGCCGTCTCCAGCGGGTTCGATGCCGAGGCTCTGGCGGGCATGGCCGAGAAGTGGGCCGAGTTCGCGGCCCGGGGCAACCGGGTCTATCTTCCGCTCGCCGACTGACCATGCGCGTCGTCGACCCTGCTCCGGGAGCCGGACGGGCTTCCCGGAGCAGGGTCGGCAGGTGCCTGGTTCGGGGCCGGCCGGGTGCCGTGGGTCACGCGGGCGCGGCGGTGAGCAGGCCGGTGGCGCGGTCCGCGGTGAGCACGCCGAGGATGTAGCCGTCCTCGTCGACGACGGGCCAGACCGCCAGGTGCTTGATCCGCATGGCGATCGAGGCCAGGGTCAGGCCCATGGTCGGCCAGGCGAACGGGCCGCGCTGGTGGGCGGTGGCGCTGACGGCGGTCCGCTCGGTGTACCAGGAGCGGGTGAGGAACGGGTGGAGTCCGGTGCGGGTGACCAGCCCTTCGCACCGGCCGTCGTGGCCGCGGACGAGGAGGTAGTCCAGGTGGGCGCCGCGGAGGATGTCGTCGGCCTGGTCGACGGTGCTGTCGTCGGCGATCTGGTAGTCGCAGGGTTCCATGGCGTCGGCGACCGTGAGGCCGTGGCCGGGCCGTGCGGGCTGGGGCGTGCGAGTGGTCACGGCATTCACCGTTCCCGTCTCCGGCCGCCCGCCGGGGCGGGGTCTGCCGGGCTGTCCTGCACCCAGAACGAAGCCGGAACGGGGACCGGGATGCGGGATGCCCTGGATGTCTCCGAGGCTACTCCTGCGGTGGTCGGCCCGGGGGAGGTTACGGCGGAGTAGCGTGGGGAGTAACCGAGGACATTCCGGACACCGGCATCAGCGTCGACGTCGCCCTGGGTCATGACGGGTCCCTCGTGGACCGGACGGGCGGCCTCAGATGATGCCGATCC
>NZ_JBIVVI010001735.1:0-1339 GCF_044757675.1 Kitasatospora sp. NPDC091257 | reverse complement strand
GGTTGGGGTAGATCGACCCCGGGCTGGGCCGCCAGGCCCCTCCGGTCCGCTCGGTGATCTCGGCGATCATCTCGTAGCCGTGCATCGGCCGCTCCTTGAGCAGCGCCAGCAGCGAGGCCCGGACGTCACCGCGCCGGGCCCGGCCGCCGCGCCGGCCGTGCGGGCCTCCGCGCCGGCCGCCGTGGCCGCCGAAGCCGTGCCCGAACGGGCCGCCCATCGGCCGGCCGGGGCCGCCGCCGCCGAACGGCGGGCCGAACCCGCCGAACGCCTCCCGGCCCTCGACTCCCTCCCCGGGCATCCCCCGGAACTCGGGGCCCGGGCCGCGGCGCCGGCCGCCGCCCGGGCCGCCTCCGCGCGGGCCTTCCCAGCGGAATCGCATTCCTTGACCTTCCGAGCGCATCGCGCCCACCTCCGTCTCCACGGTTCGACGAGGCAGTCGAGTTACTGTCTCGATAGCTCGACGATATATCGGTGACTGTCGCTCGTCAACGGATTCCGACACGCCCACGGAGCACGACGCATCCCCCGTCCAGCCGCTACGGTGGCGGGCATGGCCGCAGAACGAGACCTCGCGACGCTGCTGCGCGCAATGAGCCCGCAGCTCAACCCGGGGCGGTACGTCTACTGCACGCTCCCCGCCCGGGTGCCCGCCGGCATGCGGCCGGTGGTGACCGTCGCCGAACCCGAGGGGGTGACGATGGTGGTCGCCCAGGAGGAGGCGGACGCGCTCGGGCTGCGCTACGAGTACGTGGCGGCCTGGATCACCCTGCGGATCCACTCGGCGCTGGAGGCCGTCGGGCTGACCGCCGCGGTGTCCGGCCGGCTCGCCGAGGAGGGCATCAGCTGCAACGTGGTGGCCGGTTTCCACCACGACCACCTGTTCGTCGCCGCCGACGACGCCGACCGCGCCGTCCGCGCCCTGGAGGACCTCTCCGCCCGCTCCGGCTGAGCCCCCGCCGCTCGCCCCGGGTGGCCGCCGCCGACCGGGCCTTCGACACTGGGAGGCGAGCCGCCCCGCCGGGACGGCCCCACCGGAAGGAGACGGCCGCCATGGCCATCTGCGACACCTGCGGCAACGACTACTGGCTGGCCTTCGAGATCAAGACGGTCACCGGCGACACCTACACCTTCGACAGCTTCGAGTGCGCGATGGAGAAGCTCGCCCCGCGCTGCGAACAGTGCGACGTGCGCATCGTCGGCCACGGCGTCGAAGTCGCCGGCATGTTCTTCTGCTGCGCCAACTGCGCCCGCGTCAACGGCGGCCTCGGCGACCAGATCCGCGACGCCGTCGGCGCCCGCCCCGCCTGACCCGGCGGGGCCCCGCGCCGGACGGCGGGGA
>NZ_JBIVVI010001734.1:0-1341 GCF_044757675.1 Kitasatospora sp. NPDC091257 | reverse complement strand
CGTCAAGGTCCCCTCCCCCGCCGGCCTGAAGGCCGCGCTCGTGCTCGCGGTCGGCCTGGGCGAGGCCGCCGAGGCCGGCTACCAGCTGGAGGCGCTGCGCCGCGCCGCCGGTGTCGCCGCCCGTACGCTGGCCGGCGCCAAGAAGGCCGCGCTGGCCCTGCCCGCCGAGTCCGCCGCCGACATCGAGGCGGTCGCGCTGGGCGGCCTGCTCGGCTCGTACGCCTTCGGCACGTACAAGGCCAACGGCAACGGCAAGGAGCCGGTCGGCGAGCTGGTCCTGCTGGCCGCCCGCAAGGGCAGCAAGGACGCCAAGGCCGCCGTGGAGCGCGCCGCCGCGGTCGGCGAGGAGATGAACCGGGCCCGCGACCTGGTCAACACCGCGCCGAACGACCTGAACCCGAAGAGCTTCGCCGCGATCGCCCAGGCGGCCGGCAAGGAGCACGGCCTCAAGGTCGAGGTGCTGGACGAGAAGGCGCTGACCAAGGGCGGCTTCGGCGGCCTGCTGGGCGTCGGCGTCGGCTCGGAGAACCCGCCCCGCCTGGTGAAGGTGGCCTACACCCACCCGAAGGCCAAGGCCACCCTGGCGTTCGTCGGCAAGGGCATCACCTACGACTCGGGCGGCATCTCGCTGAAGCCGGCCGGCCACAACGAGACCATGAAGTGCGACATGGCCGGCGCCGCCGCCGTGTTCGCCGCCGTGGTGGCCGCCAAGCGCCTGGGCCTGGCCGTCAACGTGACGGGCTGGCTGGCGCTGGCCGAGAACATGCCGTCCGGCTCCGCCACCCGCCCGGGTGACGTGCTGAAGATGTACGGCGGCAAGACCGTCGAGGTCCTGAACACGGACGCCGAGGGCCGCCTGGTGCTGGCCGACGCGATCGTGCGGGCCGGCGAGGAGAACCCGGACGTCATCGTCGACGTGGCCACCCTGACCGGCGCCATGGTGCTGGCCCTGGGCAACCGCACCTTCGGCGTGATGGCCAACGGCGACGAGCTGCGCGAGGAGCTGCACGTCCTGGCCGGCGAGGCGGGCGAGCAGTCCTGGCCGATGCCGCTGCCGGCGGACCTGCGCAAGGGCTTCACCGAGTCGACCATCGCCGACCTGGCCAACATGGGCGAGCGGATGGGCGGCGGCCTGGTGGCCGGCCTCTTCCTGAAGGAGTTCGTGGCCGAGGGCATCGACTGGGCGCACCTGGACATCGCCGGTCCGGCGTTCCACGAGGGCGCGCCGTACGGCTACACCCCGAAGGGCGGCACCGCGAGCGCGGTGCGCACCCTGGTCCGCTTCGCCGAGCAGAGGGCGAACGGCAAGGCCTGATCCAGGCATGCCCTGAACCAGGCACC
>NZ_JBIVVI010001733.1:0-1344 GCF_044757675.1 Kitasatospora sp. NPDC091257 | reverse complement strand
TGGGCGCCCCCGAAGAAGGGCCGGGGCGGGGCCGGGGGCGGGGCCGGGTGAAGATGGACCGTCATGCCCAGTACCGCCGAAACCGCTGAAGCCGCTGAAGCCTCCGGAACCTCCGAACCACCGGCCGCCACCGCCGCGAGCGCGACCGTCACTGCTGCTGCTGTGAGTGCGACCGCCGCCGCAACTGCCGTGAGCGCGGCCGAGAACGAGTCGCGGGGCGGCTTCCGGGTACGGCTGGACAACTTCGAGGGCCCCTTCGACCTGCTGCTCAGCCTGATCGCCAAGCACAAGCTGGACGTCACCGAGGTGACGCTGGCCACCGTCACGGACGAGTTCATGGCGTACATCCGGGCGATGGGCCCGGACTGGGACCTGGACGCGGCGACCGAGTTCCTGGTGGTGGCCGCCACCCTGCTCGACCTCAAGGCGGCCCGGCTGCTGCCCGTGGCGGAGGTCGAGGACGAGGCGGACCTGGCCCTGCTGGAGGCCCGGGACCTGCTGTTCGCACGGCTGCTCCAGTACCGGGCGTACAAGCGGGCGGCCGCGCTGTTCGGCGAACGCTGGGCGGCCGAGCTGCTGCGCCGGCCCCGGGGCGCCGCCCTGGAGCCCCGGCACGCGGAACTGCTGCCGGAGGTCGTCATCAGCGTCGGGCCCCAGCGGCTCGCCGAGCTGGCGGCCAAGGCGATGGCGCCCAGGCCCGCGCCGGTCGTCTACGTGGACCACATCCACACCCCGCCGGTGAGCGTGCGCGAGCAGGCCTCCCTGGTGGTGGGGCTGCTCACCGAGCTGGGCGAGGCCTCGTTCCAGCGGCTGGTCGAGGACGCGCCGGACGACCTGGTGGTGGTCGCCCGGTTCCTGGCGCTGCTGGAGCTGTACCGGGAGCGGGTGCTCGCCTTCGAGCAGCCGGAGGCGCTCGGCGAGCTGGTGGTGCGCTGGGTGGCCGAGGAGGGCCGGGTGGCGGTCGAGGTCACGGACGAGTTCGACCGGCCGGCGGGCGAGGGCGGCGAGGGCGGCGAGGGCGGCGGGGTCGGCGAGGGCGAGGAGGGCGAGCGCCGATGAGCGGCGGGAACGAGGGCGGGCGGCCGGTGCGGCGCCCGCTGGGGCTGCCCGGGCAGCCGCGGGCCGAGGAGTGGCTGGAACCGGCCTTCGAGCTGCTGCCGGAGCCGGTGGACCCGGTCCGGCCGGTGGAACCCGCGGAGCGCGTGCAGCGCGCTGAGCGTGTCGAGCCGGTCGAGCCTGCGGCGCCGGTCGAGCGTGCGGCGCCGGTCGGGCTGGTGGAGTCGGGGGAGCGCGCCGGGCCGGTGGAGCCCGCGGTACCCGCGGTACCCGAGGGATCGGCGGGGG
>NZ_JBIVVI010001732.1:0-1347 GCF_044757675.1 Kitasatospora sp. NPDC091257 | reverse complement strand
CCTCCCACCGGAGGGGGCCCGCCCTTTCGTCTGGCAGCAGCCGCGGGCGCTACTCGGGGAAGCCCGGGATCACGCCCTCGCCGTCGGCCATCAGCAGCTCGCGGACCTCGTCGATCGTCGCGTCGGCGCTCGGCAGGATCAGCTCGGACGGCTCCAGCGAATCCAGCGGCACCGGGGTGCCGTACTGCTTCACCGCGTCGATGAGCTTGCCGTAGGCCTGGCGGAAGAGCGTCTCGTCCCCCGAATCCACCGCAGTGACGAGCTCGGCGTCGAGCTCGTTGAGCAGGTTCAGGTGGTCGTCGCCCACCTCGTACTGCCCCTCACCCATGACCCTCATGATCATGCCGTGCGTCTCCCTGGTTCGTGGGTCGAGCTCAGATCACTTGTTGTAATTGATGCGCGGGGTGTCCTGCTGCGGCTGCGGCTGGACGTCCTGCTTGCCCTGCTCGATCGCGGCGGGGCCGGTCGAGGAGGGGCCGGACAGCTCGGCCTTCATCCGGGCCAGCTCCAGCTCGACGTCGGAACCGCCGGCCACCCGCTCCAGCTCGGCCTCGATGTCGTCCTTGCGGCCGAGACCGCTCGCGTCGTCGAGCGCGCCCGAGGCGAGCAGCTCGTCGATCGCACCGGCCCGGGCCTGCATCTGGGCCGTCTTGTCCTCGGCACGCTGGATCGCCAGGCCGACGTCGCCCATCTCCTCCGAGATCCCGGAGAAGGACTCGGCGATGCGGGTCTGCGCCTGGGCGGCCGTGTACGTCGCCTTGATGGTCTCCTTCTTGGTGCGGAAGGCGTCCACCTTGGCCTGAAGTCGCTGGGAGGCGAGCGTGAGCTTCTCCTCCTCGGCCTGGAGCTGCTGGTACTGCGTCTCCAGGTCGGTGATCTGCGACTGCATGTTGGCCTTGCGGGTCAGCGCCTCGCGGGCGAGGTCCTCGCGGCCGAGCGACAGCGCCTTGCGGCCCTGGTCCTCGTACTTGGCGGACTGCTGCTGCAGCTGCGTCAGCTGGAGTTCGAGCCGCTTGCGCGAGGTCGCGACGTCCGCGACACCACGCCGTACCTTCTGCAGCAGTTCGAGCTGCTTCTGGTAGGAGTAGTCGAGCGTCTCACGGGGATCCTCCGCCCGATCCAAGGCCTTGTTCGCCTTGGAGCGGAAGATCAACCCCATACGCTTCATGATTCCGTCGCTCATGGGCCTCGGGTGCCCCCTTCTCCGGCCTGCGGTCTTTATCTCGTTACCAGACACGACGAGTGTATGTGCAGCGAGCCCGTCGCCGCAGTGCACCTGCCTGCAACAAGACTGCTACAGCGACCAGTGGCGTTTCCTCCTCCCCCGGGTGGATCCGCCCCTCATAC
>NZ_JBIVVI010001731.1:0-1348 GCF_044757675.1 Kitasatospora sp. NPDC091257 | reverse complement strand
GCATCCGCAGCGGCACCTGACGGGTGAGATCCGTGGGGAGGCGAGTAGAGCGCGGAGGGGGCTCCGGGCCGGTGGCGCCGGCGCCGTTGCGGGGGCGGGTACGCCGTAGGGCGGAGGCGGTGGCGGGCCGGTGTACTTCCCTGGTCGGGGTCCGGACCGGTCCGCGGGTTGACGCGTGGCGGCCGGGCGGTCCGTACCGTCGAGCCGTGGGTGGCGGAGGGGTTCCGCGGGGGCGGCCCGGGGATGGAGGGCATGGGCTCGGTATGGGGAGTGGACAGGGGAGGTCGGCGGCCCGGGTGGCGGGCGTCGCGGTGGTCGCGCTCGCGCTCACGGCGGGAACGGCGGGAACGGCGGGAACGGCGGGGGCAGCCGCCCCGGCGGGAAGCAGTGCGGGGCGGCCGGGCGTCGACCGGCTGGAGGGTGTCTGGCGGACGGACGGGTACGGCACGATCGTCGAGATCCGCGGGACCGCCCTCGCCACCTACGACGTCACCCGGAACAGCTGCACCCCCGGTGTGACCTCCGCCGAACGGTTCGGCGCGCCCCTGCCCGGCGGCGCCGTCCGCTACGGCACTCCCGGGGAGCCGTTCGCCGAGCTGACCGTCACCCCGCGCGGGCGCCACCGGGCCGTGTACGCCAAGGACTCGGGCACCGGCACCCGGACGCTGGAACGGCTGCCCGGCGGGCTGCCGGCGCGGTGCGCGCTGCCGGTCTCCGAGGATCCCGTCGCGGTGTTCGACCGGTTCTGGGACAGCTTCGAGGAGAACTACCCCTTCTTCGCCGTCAAGGGCGTCGACTGGCACGCCGCGCGGGCGGCGTACCGGCCGACGGTCACCGCGGAGAACCTGGTGGACACGATCATCGCCATGGTCAAGCCGCTCCGGGACTCGCACGTCGCCCTGCTGCGTGCGCGTCCCGGCGGCGGGTACACCACCTTCTTCCGGGAGATGCGGGACGGCACGGTGGCGCCGACCGCGCAGCTGCTGGCCGCCGTCCTGCCGCCGATCGGCGCCCAACTGGCCGTCCCCGAGCAGCCGTTCGGCAACGGTCTCCTCGGGGTCGGCGAACTCCCGGACGGCCTCGGCTACGTGCGGGTGAGCGCGTTCGGCGACTACGTCGACGGGGCTGGTCAGCGGGACCAGGAGGCCGAGCTCGACAGGGCCGTCGACGCCCTGCTCGGCCGGCCCCGCGCCACGCCCCTGCGCGGGGTGGTGATCGACGCCCGGGTGAACGCCGGCGGCTCGGACGCGCTGGCCGTGCGGCTCGCCTCCCGGTTCACCGACCGGCCGTACCAGGCCTACCGGAAGGTGGCCCGCAACGACCCGGCCGACCCGGGCGCCTTCACCCG
>NZ_JBIVVI010001730.1:0-1349 GCF_044757675.1 Kitasatospora sp. NPDC091257 | reverse complement strand
CCCCAGCGGCCCGGGCTGCCCGGCACCCGCCTCCGGCACCCCGCTGGCCACCGACCGGGGCAGCTACCACGGCGCCCCGGTCGACGTCCTGGTCTACTCCCTGGCCGGCCGCCCCGGTTCCGTCGACGTCTACCTGCGCTCCCCCGACTGCGGCCCGGTCGTCCTGCACCAGGCCGTTCCCAGCCGCTGACCGGCGGTTCCCATGCGATCCACGCCGACGGCGGCACGCCGCTTCCGGACTTCGGGCGCCTGGTACTGATCCGCCTGGGAATGCGAGACACTGGTCAGTCGTTGTCCCGGGCGGCGGAGCAGGACCGCCCTCCCCGCAGCAAACGCGGGTCGCGATGCGAACCAGGAGAAGCAGTGAGCGACGTCCGTAACGTGATCATCATCGGTTCCGGCCCGGCCGGGTACACGGCCGCGCTCTACACGGCCCGTGCCTCCCTCAAGCCGCTGGTCTTTGAGGGGGCCGTGACCGCCGGTGGTGCGCTCATGAACACCACCGAGGTCGAGAACTTCCCGGGCTTCCGGGACGGCATCATGGGCCCCGAGCTGATGGACAACATGCGGGCCCAGGCCGAGCGCTTCGGCGCCGAGCTGATCCCCGACGACATCGTCGCGGTCGACCTCACCGGTGACATCAAGACCGTCACCGACTCCGAGGGCAACGTGCACCAGGCGCGCGCCGTGATCGTCACCACCGGCTCCCAGCACCGCAAGCTCGGTCTGCCGAACGAGGACAAGCTCTCCGGCCGTGGCGTCTCCTGGTGCGCCACCTGCGACGGCTTCTTCTTCCGCGACCAGGACATCGCAGTGGTCGGCGGCGGCGACACCGCTCTGGAGGAGGCGACCTTCCTCTCCCGCTTCGCCAGGAGCGTCACGATCATCCACCGCCGGGACACCCTGCGCGCCTCCAAGGCGATGCAGGAGCGCGCCTTCGCCGACCCGAAGATCCGCTTCGAGTGGGACAGCGCGGTCGAGGCCATCCACGGCGACCCGAAGCTCAGCGGTGTCACCCTGCGCGACACCACGACCGGCGAGACCCGCGAGCTGGCCGTCACCGGTCTGTTCATCGCGATCGGCCACGACCCGCGCACCGAGCTCTTCAAGGGCCAGCTGGACCTGGACGCCGAGGGCTACCTCAAGGTCGAGGCCCCCTCGACCCGGACCAACATCCCGGGCGTCTTCGGCGCCGGCGACGTCGTGGACCACACCTACCGCCAGGCCATCACCGCCGCCGGCACCGGCTGCTCCTCCGCCCTGGACGCCGAGCGCTACCTGGCCGCGCTGGACGACCTGGAGGCCAAGGCCGCCGTCGCGGTCTGAGCCCCACCCTCCGCCCCACGGGG
>NZ_JBIVVI010001729.1:0-1350 GCF_044757675.1 Kitasatospora sp. NPDC091257 | reverse complement strand
GGGTTAACCCCCGACCGGGAAGATGTATCACCCCCATGGCATCCCCCGCCCGCCGTTCGGGAAGCTTGGTCCAGCCGCACGACGAAGAGGGACGGTAGATCCGATGAAGCCGCTGCACCGCGCCGTGGACGCCATCAAGGAGCAGGACGCTCGGATGGAGCGCCCACCGCTGTACGGCAGGAGGATGTGGCACCAGGTCGGACGACTGCTGCTCAACCTGCCGCTCGGCATCTTCGGCTTCGTGCTGGCCGTGGCCACGCTCTCGGTCGGCCTGGGGATGTCGATCACCGTGATCGGCCTGCCGCTGCTGGCCGGCGGCCTGGCGCTCTCGCGCTCCCTGGGCGCGCTGGGCCGGCGGCGGGCGCGGTCGGCCTACGACTCCGGGATCGACGAGCCGCAGCCGGTGGAACCGCGCCGCCCGGGGATGGTCGGCTACACCATCGCCCAGCTCACCGACCTGCTGAACTGGCGCTCGGCGCTCTACAACGTGCTGATGCTGCCCTGGGGCGTGCTCAGCTTCGCGCTGACCCTGATCTCGGTGATCGCGCTCTGGCCGGTGCTGCCCTGGGTGGTCCGCGGGCTGGCCGCGGTGGACCGCATCCTGATCGAGTCGCTGCTCTTCCCGGGCGCCCTGGCCGAGCGGGTGCGCGAGCTGGAGGACGACCGCGGCACCGTGGTCGACACCGCCGCCGCCGACCTGCGCCGGATCGAGCGCGACCTGCACGACGGGGCCCAGGCCCGGCTGGTCGCGCTGGCGATGGACCTCGGCATGGCCAAGGAGCGGCTGCGCGAGGTGGAGTCCGAGGACGACATGGCGGCCGCCGCCAGGATGGTCGACAACGCCCACGGCGAGGTGAAGCTGGCCCTCCAGGAGCTGCGCGACCTGGCCCGCGGCATCCACCCGGCGGTGCTCACCGACCGCGGCCTGGACGCCGCGCTGTCCTCGGTCGCCGCCCGCTGCACCGTGCCCGGCGGGGTCCGGGTGAACGTCGACCTGACCGGCCCGGACGGGCAGCCCGAGCGCCCCGACTCGGCGGTCGAGGGCATCGCCTACTTCACCGTCAGCGAGTTGCTGACCAACGTCTCCAAGCACGCCGGCGCCCGCTCGGCCTCGGTCGAGGTCTGGCGCTCGGAGCACCAGCTGATGGTGCTGGTCCAGGACGACGGCAAGGGCGGCGCGGCCCCCTACCCGGGCAGCGGACTGGCCGGGCTGGCCGAGCGGATCCGCGCGGTGGACGGGGTCTTCCTGGTGGACAGCCCCGAGGGCGGCCCGACCACCGTCACCGTCGAGCTGCCCTGGCGCACCCGCGCCGCCCGCCGCTGAGCGCCCCCTCCCCCCGGACACGGCAG
>NZ_JBIVVI010001728.1:0-1351 GCF_044757675.1 Kitasatospora sp. NPDC091257 | reverse complement strand
CCCTGGAGATGGACGGCGGGACGGTCTTCCACTTCCTCGACGCCTCCCCCGAGGAGGCGCTGCGCCGGGCCCGGGAGGTGGCCGGCGGCCTGGACGTGCGGATCGGCGGCGGCCCGAGCACCGTCCGGGCCTTCCTGGAGGCCGATCTGGTCGACCACCTGCACGTGGTCGTGGTGCCGGTGCTGCTCGGCCGGGGGGAGCCGCTCTGGGGCGGACTCGAAGGGCTGGAGCGGCGCTTCCGCACCGAGGCGGTGACCAGTCCGAGCGGCGTCACCCACTACACCTTCACCAGGCCGTAGCCGGCCCCCGGCCCCGGCCGCTCCGGAACGGACGGCGGCGGCCTCCCCGCAGGTGCGGGGAGGCCGCCGTCGTCGTGCGTCGCCCCCGGGGCGGAGGTCCCCGATCGGGCGATCAGACCCGGTCGGCCGCGATCAGCACGTACTGGAAGGAGCCGTCCTTGTAGGACTCGATGAACGCCTCCTCGATGCCGGTCACCAGCGAGGTGGTGTTGCGCAGCTCCCAGTAGGGCAGGGTGTCCGGGGTCAGGTCGATGACGGCCTGCGGCACCAGACGGTTGTCGGCCATCGCCCGCAGGTACTCGCGGCGCGAGTGGATGTTGCACTCGAAGTGGGCGTTGATCTGCGAGACCCACTTCGACGGCTGGCCGTAGCGCGGGTTCCAGCAACCCGTGATGGTCACGTACCGGCCGCCGACGCTCAGCACCCGGGAGTGCTCGGCGAACAGGTCGTGCAGGTCGACGTACATGCTGGACTCGTTGTTCCAGGAGCCCGCGACCGTGCCGGTCTCGACGGGCATGTTCAGCATGTTGGCGACCCGGGAGCGGACGAAGTCGCCGATGCCCAGCTCGGCGGCGCGCTTGTTGCCGAACTCGGCCTGCTGGGTGGACAGGGTCAGGCCCTCGACCCGGCAGCCGAAGCGCTGGTGGGCCATCACCATCGAGCCGCCGCGGCCGCAGCCCGCGTCGACCAGCGTGTGGTCGGCGCGGATGTCGCCGAGGTGGTCGAGCAGCACGTCGGCCTGGGCGGACTCCAGGCGGTGCAGCTCGGCGATGACCTTCTTCTCGCGCTCGCTGTCGGCCGGGTCGCCGATCGCGGCCCGGTCGATCTCCCCGATCCCGTAGTGGTGGTGGTAGAGGCCGTCGACGTCACCCAGGCGAAGGTTGACCGGACGGGCCTCGTGGTCCCAGTAGCGTGCGATGTCGCCCTGGTACGGGGTCGCCGGGCCGGGAATGGTGTTGCCGGGGGTGGTGATGTCGTCGGTCACGGACATGGGTCAACTCCTAGTGGATGGTCAAGGGGTCGGTCATCAAAGGGGATTCGCTGCCGGTGGG
>NZ_JBIVVI010001727.1:0-1354 GCF_044757675.1 Kitasatospora sp. NPDC091257 | reverse complement strand
TTGATCACACCCGCCACACCGGCGGCGGCTTGCGTGTGGCCGATGTTCGACTTCACCGACCCCAGCCACAACGGCTCCACCCGGTCCCGGCCGTAGGTCGCCAGCAGTGCCTGGGCCTCGATGGGATCGCCGAGAGTGGTGCCGGTGCCGTGGGCTTCCACCGCGTCCACCTCGGACGGCTCCAACCCGGCATTGGCGAGGGCCTGACGGATCGCCCGCTCCTGCGACGGACCGTTCGGCGCGGTCAGGCCGTTGGAGGCGCCGTCCTGGTTGGTGGCGGAGCCCCGGACGACCGCCAGCACCTCGTGGCCGTTGCGGCGGGCGTCGGACAGGCGTTCCAGCAGCAGCAGGCCGGCGCCCTCGGCCCAGCCCGCCCCGTCGGCCGCGGCGGCGAAGGACTTGCTGCGGCCGTCGGGCGCGCTCGCCCCCTGCCGGGACATCCCGGTGAACAGCGTGGGTGCCGCGTTGACGGTGACGCCGCCGGCCAGGGCCAAGGAGCATTCTCCCGAGCGCAGCGCCTGGGCGGCCAGGTGCAGGGCCACCAGGGACGACGAGCAGCCGGTGTCCAGGGACAGCGCCGGGCCGAGCAGGCCCAGCTGGTACGCCAGCCGGCCGGACCCCACGCTCGACGCGGTGCCGGTGACCTGGTAGCCCTCCAGGTCGTCGGGGACCGGCCCGGCGGCGTAGCCGGTGGACCACAGGCCGGTGAACACGCCGGTGGGTGTGCCCTCCAGCGCGGTCGGGTCGATACCGGCGTACTCGATGGTCTCCCACGCGGTCTCCAGCAGGATGCGCTGCTGCGGGTCCATGGCGAGCGCCTCGCGGGGCGATATCCCGAAGAACGCCGCGTCGAAGTCGCCGGCGGCGTCGAGGAAGCCGCCCTGGGACGTGCTCGACGTGCGGGGGCGGCTTCCCGTCGGGTCGTACAGGCGGTCGATGTCCCATCCCCGGTCGGCCGGGAAGTCGCCGACCGCGTCCACGCCGTCCGCGACCAGCCGCCACAGGTCCTCGGGGGTGCCGACGCCTCCGGGGTAGCGGCAGCCCATGCCGATGACCGCGATCGGCTCGTCCGTCGCGGCCGGGGCCGAGGCCTGCGGCGCGTCCTGCTCGCCGGACAGGTGGGCGGCCAGCCGTGCCGGGGTGGGGTGGTCGAAGACGAGGGTGGCGGGCAGTTTCACCCCGAGCGCGGCGGTCAGGCGGTTGCGCAGTTCCACCGCGGTCAGTGAGTCGAAGCCCAGGTCCTTGAACGCCCGCCGGGGGTCGAGCCGCTCGGGGGTGGCATGTCCCAGCACCCCGGCGACGTGGGTGGTGATCAGCTCCATCAGGTCGGTGCCGTCGGACAGGGCCGTGCGGG
>NZ_JBIVVI010001726.1:0-1356 GCF_044757675.1 Kitasatospora sp. NPDC091257 | reverse complement strand
GGGACGACGACGGCGGGCGGGTCGGTGGTCACCGGGCCGCTCCGGTGGCCACCGGGCCGGTGGCGGGACGCTCGGGTCGGTGGGCGGCCGCGCGGGCGGCGAGGCCGAGGACGACGGAGGTCAGTACGGTGGTGGCGCCGCCGATGTCCGCGTACAGGAAGTCGACCAGCACCCAGGTGAGCAGGGCGAGTGCGGCGAGCCCGGGGCCGTGGCGGTGGCGCAGGCAGCCGGTCAGCAGGGCGAGGAAGAGCGCGGCGTAGGCGGTGATGCCGATCAGGCCCTGCTCGCTCAGCACCAGGAGGTACATGTTGTGCGGGGAGAGCAGCGGTTCGCGCTGGAAGCCGATGGTGGCGTCGGCGGCGTCGCTGCCGGAGGACAGCCGCAGCGGGGCGTGGCTGTCGCGCAGTTGCTGGAAGGCCTTGGGTCCGGCGCCGTGCACGGGGTGGTCCTGCCAGATCCGTCCGGCGGTGGACCACAGGTCGTACCGGTCGGAGACGGACTGGTCGGGGGCGGCGGAGACGGAGCCGATCGAGCTGAGCCGCTTGGTGACGCCGGAGCCGCCGAGGCCGAGGCCGCCGACCAGGACGACCACGGCGGCCAGGCCGAGGACCGCGCCGCGCACCAGCAGCCGGGCGTCGACGCGCAGCAGCAGCACGGTGGCGGCGAGGCCGGTGGCGATCCAGCTGCCGCGGCTGAAGGAGACGGCCAGCGGGAAGGCGAGGAAGGCGGCGGCGGCGAACATGGCGCGGCGCAGCCGGGCGTTGCCGTCGGGGCCGCGCTCGGCGAGGCCGAGCGCGAGGGCGGCGAGCAGCCCGTAGCTGACCACGCTGGACATCGCCATGATGTCGAGGGCGCCGAAGGTGCCGACGGCCCGGATCGGCTGGCCGGTGTAGGAGGCGCCGGTGTGGGTGAGGTACTGCTTGGCGCCGACCACGCCCTGGATCAGTGCGGCGAGCACGAAGGAGCCGAGGACCAGGCGCTGGTCGGTGCGGTCGCGCAGGGAGCAGAGGACGGCGGCGGGGACCAGGACGAACACCTGGGTGAGGCGGACGAAGCCGGTGGCGCTCGCGGCGGGGTCGATCGAGCCGACGGTGGCGACGGCGGCGGCGACCACGACCGCGCCGAACAGGGCGCAGGCGGTGCGGCTGATCGCGGGCAGGCGTCCGCGCAGCAGGTCGAGCGCGGTGAGGGCGACCAGGGCCAGCGAGGCGAGGTCGGCGGCGGTGATGTGGACGGCGGCGGCGACGTCCTTCTGGCCGGTGGGCACGCAGACCAGCAGGACGGTGGCGGCGGCCAGCGGGCTGGTGCGCTGCGCGAGCGCGGGCAGGGCCCCGCGTAAGACCGGGCGGTGGAGGG
>NZ_JBIVVI010001725.1:0-1357 GCF_044757675.1 Kitasatospora sp. NPDC091257 | reverse complement strand
GGGCCGGCTGACGGACGACACCGCCCTGCTCGCCGTCCGGACGCCCCCGGTGGAGCCGGCGGACGGAGCCGGCCTCAGTCCTCGGCGTGGCTGATCGCGCAGGCCAGGACGCCGGGGATCCGGGCCAGTTCGGCGGTGAGGACGGACGGGTTCCCCCGGCCGTGCAGACTGATGGACACCTCCGTGACCCGCTCGTCGCCACCGCCGCCGTCCTCGCCCGGTGGCGCGGCCCGGTCGACGGTCGCCAGTTCGGCGACGGAGTACCCCTCGGCCGTGATCCGGGCGAGCAGCAGGCGGAGCAGGCCCTGGCCCTGGGTGTAGGTGACGTGGCAGCTCACCGGGCGGGCGCCGAGCCGCGGCAGACGGTGGGTGAGGGGTCGCAGCACGTAGCCGACGAAGAAGTAGGCCGCGGTGGCCGCGGTGGCGAGCAGCGGCAGGCCGGCGGCGGCCGCCGTGCCGATCGCGGCGGTCAGCCAGACGGTGGCGGCCGTGGTCAGCCCCCGGATCGAGCCGCGCTGGACGAAGATCACGCCGGCGCCGATGAAGCCCAGTCCGGAGACGATCTGGGCGGCCATCCGGGAAGGGTCCAGTGAGACCACTCCGGCCTGGACCACGTCGCTGAAGCCGTACTTGCTCACCAGGGTGAAGAGTGCCGCTCCGAGGCCGACGACCGTGTACGTGCGCAGTCCGGCGGCCTTCTGTCTGATCTCCCGTTCCAGGCCGATCGCGCTGGCCAGGATCAGGGCGACGGCGAGGTCGGCGAGGTGCGACCACCCTTGTCCGAAAGGATCGTTGACCATTTCCAGCGTCCTCAGCTCCTCCTGCCGTCGTATCGTCCCGCCCGCACCCGGGAGGGCGGGCACCGACCCCGTTCGGCGAAGCGGGTGCCTTTGAGCGTACGGCTCATCAGACGATCGGACCGGCGCTCGCACGGGCCGACTTGAGGGGCGGGAGGTGGAGCGGGAGCGAACCGACGGCGCGCCGGCCCGGCGGTTCCGCCCGGTGGGGACCCGGCGCGCTCCGTCGGCGCCGAGGGGTCGCGCCGGCCCCGACCCGCTGCGGGCGGGACCGGGCGCAGGCCCCCGGGGCCGCTCGCCGGTGGCGTCGGGCCGCACCTCGGCCGTCGCGCTCCGTCGGCTCAGGCCGGGGGGACGGGCCGCAGCCGGTAGGCGTCCCCGTGGGCGACGACGTGGCCGGCGGTGGGCGGGGCGAAGTGGGTGCCGAGCAGCAGGGTGTCGGTGCCGGCGAGGGAGTCGAGCAGCGCGCGGCGGGTGGCCTCGGAGCGCTGCGGGTCGATGTCGACGCAGGCGCCGATGGCGGGGTGGGCGAGCTGGACCGGGTGGTGGAGGCAGTCCCC
>NZ_JBIVVI010001724.1:0-1359 GCF_044757675.1 Kitasatospora sp. NPDC091257 | reverse complement strand
GGGTCCAGGGGCGTCGGCGGCCGGACGGCGACCTCCCGCGCCGGGGCCCGCCCGGACGCGCCCGCCGGCAGGCCCGGGACGGAGGCGGCCCCCGCCGAGCCGTGTCCGGTGCGGACCAGGACTGTCCCGCGGGACTTCACCGCTACGTTTCGAGTACCCAAGAAAATCGTTTCGCCTCCGGCCGGCTGCGCCACCACTCGGCTTGTCCCTACTGGCGCCAGGGCAGCGTGGCACGGCCGGAGCGCTCCTCCGACGAATCGCGCGAAGCCCGGACATCCGGGCCGGGGACGCGCTACTCTCCCCGGTCCGCGGTCGCCCTGGGTGCCCCTCCGCACACCCAGGGCGACCGCGCCCGTCCCTTTCGGCGGCCGGGATCAGAGCTGTCGCAGCAGCATCCCCGGCTGCTCCACGCAGTCGGCGACGAACCGCAGGAAGCCGCCCGCCGTCCCGCCGTCGCAGACCCGGTGGTCGAAGGTGAACGACAGCTGGGTCACCTCGCGCACCGCCAACTCCCCCTGATGGACCCAGGGTTTGGCCACGATCCGGCCGACCCCGAGCATCGCCGCCTCCGGGTGGTTGAGGATCGGGGTGGAGCCGTCCACGCCGAACACCCCGTAGTTGTTCAACGTGAAGGTGCCGCCGGTCAGTTCGGCCGGGGTGAGCGCGCCGCCGCGCGCCGCCCCGGTCAACCGGGCCAGCTCCTCGCCGAGTTGTTCGGTGCTGCGGTTCTGCGCGTCCCGGACCACCGGGACGACCAGCCCGCGCTCGCCCTGCGCGGCGAAGCCCAGGTGCACCGCCGAATGCCGGACGATGCCCGAACCGTCCTCGGTCACGGAGGAGTTGAGCTCCGGGAAGCGCGCCAGCGCGACGGTGCAGATCCGCGCCAGCAGCGCCAGCACGCTCACCTTCGGCCCCGGCGTGGCGTTCAACTGCCTTCGAAGCGCCATGAGTTCGGTGGCATCCGCATCCACCCAGCAGGTCGCCGCCGGGATCTCCCGGTGGCTGCGGCTCAGCTTCTCGGCCACCGCCTTGCGCAGTCCGCGCAGCGGGACCACACCGTCCCGCACGGCCGGCCCGGCGGGCGCCGGAGCGGCCACCCTGGCCGCGACCGCCCGTTCGACGTCCGCACGCATGATCAGTCCGTCCGGCCCGCTCCCGGCGAGCGCGGTCAGGTCGACCCCCTGCTCCCGGGCCAGTCGCCGCACCAGCGGCGAGATCACCGGCACCACCGCGGGCCCGGTCGGCACCGCCGGAGCCCGCACGGCCACCGCACCGGCCACCGCACCCACCGCAGTACCGGCCGAAGCACCAGCAGCGGCACCGCCACCGGACACGACCGGGGCCGGCACCGCGGCCGGC
>NZ_JBIVVI010001723.1:0-1360 GCF_044757675.1 Kitasatospora sp. NPDC091257 | reverse complement strand
CACCAACCGCGCGTGCGCGGACACCATCACCGCGATCGGCGCCGAAGCCGCCCACGCCGTACGGCGGTTCGGCGTCCGGGTGGGGTCGGGGCACCGCGCTTCCGGCGCGGGCGGCGGGCCGGGCCGCCCGGGCGTCGTCGGTGCCGCGCGGCGGACACGCGCTAGGGTCCCGGCATGGGTGTGCCGGTGATCGGGGATGCGGAGCGTCGGGCCAGGCTGGGGCGGCGGCAGTTGCTGGTGCCGTCGCTGCGGGCGGCGCGGGTGGAGGACGTGGCCGACGCGGTGGTCGGGCTGCACGCGACGGACGCGGCCACGGTGTACCTGTCGGCCTGCGCGCGGCTGGCGAAGCCCTCGGCGGCGGAGGTGGACCGGGCGCTGTACGAGGACGTCTCGCTGGTGAAGCTGCTGTCGATGCGGCGGACGATCTTCGCGGTGACGGAGGGCCTCGCCCCGTACGTGAGTTCGGCGGCGGCGCGGGCGATCGCGGCGAAGGAGCGGGCGACGCTGCTGAAGCACCTGCGGGACTTCGCCGAGGGCTGGGACGAGGCCCGGCTGGCGGAGACGGAGCGCGAGGTGCTGGCCGCGCTGGCCGTCCGCGGCGAGGCGACGACCAGGGAACTCTCCGAGGACGTACCGCAGTTGCGCGAGACGATGCTGATGTCGGCGGGCAAGGCGTACGAGGCGAAGCAGAGCGTGGGCAGCCGTCTGCTGCGGCTGCTGGCCTCCGACGGGCACGTGCGCCGCTCCCGCCCGCGCGGTTCGTGGCTGAGCAGCAGCTACCCGTGGGCGTTGGTGCCGCAGTGGCCGGAGGTGCCGGTGCGGGAGGCGAAGGCCGAGGTGGTGCGGCGCTGGCTGGCGGCGTACGGACCGGCGACGGCCGAGGACGTGAAGTGGTGGACGGGCTGGACGCTGGGGGACGTCCGCCGGGCGCTGGCCGATCTCGGGGCGCTGGACGTGGCGCTGGCCGGCGGGGCGCCGGCGCTGGTGCTGCCGGGGGACGAGGCGCCGGTGGCAGAGCCGGAGCCGTGGGCGGCGCTGCTGCCCGCGCTGGACCCGGCGGTGATGGGCTGGCGCGGGCGGGACTGGTACCTGCGGCCGGAGGACGTGCCGGCGCTGTTCGACCGGGCGGGCAACGCCGGGCCGACGGTGTGGTGGTGCGGCGAGGTGGTGGGCGGCTGGGCGCAGCGCCCCGACGGCGCGGTGCTGTGGCGGCTGTTCCGGGACGTCGGGGCGGCGGCGGAGCGGGCCGTCGCGGAGCGGGCCGAGCGGCTGGCGGGCTGGCTGGGGCCGCTTGCCGACCTTGGTGGCGACGATCACCGAGGCGGGCACCGAGACCAGTGCGATCACGGCGAGCAGCGGG
>NZ_JBIVVI010001722.1:0-1362 GCF_044757675.1 Kitasatospora sp. NPDC091257 | reverse complement strand
GGGAGGGGACGGGAGTGGTGAGCCGTCTGCGGCGACGGCTGTCGGCGCGCCGGTCCGACCGGGGCGCGGTGGCCCTCTTCGTGGCGATCTGCGCGGCCTACGTCGTGCTCGTCATCGCCCTGGTGATCGACGCCGGCGGCCGGCTGCGGGTCGCCGAGCGGACCGACGCCTACGCTCTGGAGGCCGCGCGGGTCGGCGGCCAGCAGCTCGACCGGGCGGCCGTCCTGCAGGGCAAGGGCTTCAAGGTCCAGGAGAAAGACGTCCGGGACGCCGCCGACGCCTATCTGCGCCTGTACGGCCTGCACGCGGGCGACATCGAGTTCTCCGGTGACGGCAAGGTCGTCACCGTCACCGTGCAGGCCGACTACCGCCCGGTCCTGCTGGGCGCCCTCGGGCAACGGAAGGTAACGGGCAAGGGCAGTGCGACCCTCGTCCACGGAGTCGAGAAAGCGGAGACCGACTGATGGCCGCGCCACGTGCCAAGGACCAGGCCCGTACCGCCCAGGCCCGCAACGGCCGGGCCGGGACGTCCCATCGCGCCGGCGGCGCCCGAAGGCCCGCCGCCCCGGCGCCCCGACCACCCCGCGGGCGCGGCCGTGCCGTGATCACCGCGCTCGGCGCGCTGGTCGCCCTGCTCGCCCTGCTGTTGGGCGTTCCCGCACTGCTGCTGTACGGCACCCAGGCGGTCGCCGGGATGGGTGAGGTCGCCTCGGGCGGGGTGGGCGAGGCGCTCACCAGCCCGGACGACGGAAGCCTGTTCCTGTGGGCGCTGGTGGTGGTCGGCTGGCTCGCCTGGGCCTGCTTCGCGCTCTCCGTCCTGCTGGAGATCCCCGCCCAGCTGCGCGGCCGGATCGCCCGCCGCATCCCGGCCTTCGGCTGGAGCCAGCGGATCGCGGCCGGACTGGTCGGCTCGGTGCTCGCCCTGCTGCCGGTGGCCGGCTCGGCCTTCGCGGCCGTCCCCGACGCCGCCCACGGCCCGGTCGTCCAGGCGCAGTTGACGCCGGGCGTGCAGCGCGCCGCACTGCCCGCCGCGCCGGCCGCGCCGGCCCCGACCCCGGCCGCCGAACAGCAGAGCACCTACACGGTGCGCGACGCCCGGCCGGCCGACAGCCTGTGGTCCATCGCCGAGCGCCAACTGGGCTCGGGCGAGCGGTGGATGGAGATCGCCAAGCTCAACGAGGGCCGGGTGATGGGTGATTCGGGCGTCCGCTTCGACGCCGAGCGGCCGATCCAGCCCGGCTGGGAACTGCTGATGCCGGCGGACGCCAAGCCGGACGAGGCGAGGACACCGGCTCCGGCTCCCGCACCGGCTCCCTCCGGGGACGCGGCGCAGGGCACCCCGCAGGGGACGCCGCAGGGTGC
>NZ_JBIVVI010001721.1:0-1363 GCF_044757675.1 Kitasatospora sp. NPDC091257 | reverse complement strand
GGGGACGCCCGTAGGACGGAGACGGACGGAGACGGAGCGTGGCACGCACCCCCGGCCAGGCGGCCCGGCGCGACCCCGACTGGGAGGGCGTCCGGCTGCACGTGGTCAGCGGCAAGGGCGGCACCGGGAAGACCACGCTGGCCGCGGCGCTGGCCCTGGCGCTCGCCGCCGACGGCGGACGGGTGCTGCTGATCGAGGTCGAGGGCCGGCAGGGCATCGCCGAGCTGTTCGGGATCGCCGCGCTGCCGTACGAGGAGCGCCGGATCGCCTCGGTCTCCCGCGCCCAGCTGGGGCTGCCCGCCGGTGGGGGCGGGCCCGGCGAGGTCTTCGCGCTGGCGATCGACACCGAGCTGGCGCTGCTGGAGTACCTGGAGATGTTCTACAAGCTCGGCCGGGCCGGGAAGGCGCTCCAGAAGGTCGGCTTCGTCGACTTCGCCACCACCATCGCGCCCGGTGTGCGGGACGTCCTGCTCACCGGCAAGGCCTGCGAGGCGACCAGGCGCAAGGACCCGGCCGGCCGGCGGCGCTACGACGCGGTGGTCATGGACGCCCCGCCGACCGGGCGGCTGGCCAGGTTCCTGAACGTCAACGCGGAGGTCGCCGGGCTGGCCCGGATCGGCCCGATACACACCCAGGCGCAGGCCGTGATGCGGGTGCTGAAGTCGCCGGAGACCGCGGTGCACCTGGTCACCCTGCTGGAGGAGATGCCGGTGCAGGAGACGGTCGACGGCATCGGGGAGCTGCGCGAGGCGAAGCTCCCGGTGGGCGGGGTGATGGTCAACATGGTCCGGCCGCCGGTGCTGGACGCGGCGGCGGTGGCCGCGGTGGACGGGGACCACCGCGAGGAGGTCGCCGTGGCGCTCGGCGAGGCCGGGCTCGGCGGCCGCACGCGCGCCGCGGAGAAGGTCCGGGCGGCGGTGGAGCCGCTGATCGACCCCCTGCTGGCGCAGGCCAGGGAGCACGCCGAGCGGGTCGAGCTGGAGCGCGCGCAGCGCGCCGACATCCAGCAGCTGCGGCTCCCGACGTACGAACTGCCGCTGCTGGGCGAGGGCGTGGACCTCGGCGGGCTGTACCGGCTGGCGGGCGAACTGAAGCGGCAGGGGGCGGCATGACCTCGAACAGCGGGGTACGGAGCACCGGGCGGCGACTCGCGGTGGACGAGCTGATCGACGACCCGAAGACCAGGATCATCGTCTGCTGCGGCTCCGGCGGCGTCGGCAAGACCACCACCGCCGCGGCGCTCGGCCTGCGGGCGGCCGAGCGCGGCCGCAAGGTCGTGGTGCTGACCATCGACCCGGCCCGCCGGCTCGCCCAGTCGATGGGCCTGACCGAACTCGACAACACCCCCCGGGTGGTCAAGGGG
>NZ_JBIVVI010001720.1:0-1368 GCF_044757675.1 Kitasatospora sp. NPDC091257 | reverse complement strand
CCCGCGGGGCTACCCCAAGGACCACCCCAGGATCGGGCTGCTGCGCCACAAGGGCCTGGTGGCCTGGCAGGAGTGGGAGCCGGCCGGGTGGCTGGAGACCCGCGCCGCCCACACCCGGATCACCGGCTTCCTGCGCGCCTCCCAGCCGCTGCGGGACTGGCTGGACGGCCACGTCGGCCCGTCCGAACTCCCCGGACGCTGACACCCTCCCGGAACGCGGGAGAGCCCCGGTCCACCGGACCGGGGCTCTCCCGACGAATCCCTACGTCACGAACGGATCCCTACTTGACGAACGGGTCGATCGCGCAGACCACCATCAGCAGCGACAGGTAGGTGATCGACCAGTGGAACAGCCGCATCTCCTTGAGCTTCGCGCCCACGATCCCGGCCTTGGCCCGCCCGTACAGCGCGTGCGCCTCGCGCAGCCAGGCCGCGCCCAGCAGCACCGCGGCGACCGGGTACAGCCAGCTCATGTGTCCCAGCGGCCAGAGCGCCAGCGAGACCGCCACCATCACCCAGGAGTAGATGACGACCTGCTTGCCGACCGCCACGTTGCCCTTGATCACCGGCAGCATCGGCACGCCGGCCCGCGCATAGTCGTCGCGGACCTTCATCGACAGCACCCAGGTGTGCGGCGGCGTCCAGAAGAACACCACCAGGAACAGCACCACCGCGGCCCAGGACATCGAGTTGGTCACCGAGGACCAGCCGACCAGCACCGGCATGCAGCCGGCGATGCCGCCCCAGACGATGTTCTGCGAGGTGCGCCGCTTGAGCCCCAGCGTGTAGACGAACACGTAGAACAGCAGCGCGCCCAGCGCCAGCCCGGCCGACAGCCAGTTGACCCCGAAGCCCAGCAGCAGGGTCGAGACGACCGCGAGCACGACGCCGAACACCAGCGCCTCGCGCGGCGACACCATCCCGGTGACGATCGGCCGCCGCTCGGTGCGCGACATGATCGCGTCGATGTCCCGGTCGATGTACATGTTGAGGGCGTTGGCGCCGCCGGCCGAGAGGTAGCCGCCGATGACGACCTTCAGCACCAGCAGCATGTTCGGCACGCCCTGTTGAGCCAGGAACATCACCGGCACGGTGCTCATCAGCAGCAGCTCGATGATCCGCGGCTTGGTCAGTGCGACGAACGCGCCGACACGGGCCCCGAACGGCCGGTGCGCAGGAGTCGCCCCGGTGACCCCGGCGGGACGGGTTTCGACGGCGGTCACTAACACCCCAACTGAAGATGAATCCTCGCAGGCGTCCACAGGAACGAAGGGTCCCGAATCGTCCGCTCTGCGCGTACCACGACACCATAGACGTTCCATATATCGCATCCGGCTCCGGGGTCCCCCGGCGAGGCGGAACGCACAC
>NZ_JBIVVI010001719.1:0-1369 GCF_044757675.1 Kitasatospora sp. NPDC091257 | reverse complement strand
GGGGCCGTGCTGCCAGGGGCCGTACCGTCGGGATCCGTGCCGTCGGGTGGCGCACCCTCGGGCGGCGGCGTCCGGCCCTCCTGTGCCTCCACCAACAACCGCCCGCTGGTGTTCGCGATCGGCCAGGTCGGCGTGGACTTCCTGACCGAGGCCCGCCGGGACAGCTTCCGCCAGCTGATGGACCCCGTCGAGGTGCCGGTCGAAGGCAAGCCCGATGTGACGAAGGAACTGCCCGCCAATCCCTACGACGCCGACCAGCTGCACAGGTACCTGACCGCCAACCCGTGGGCCTCCGACAAGGTCACCTGGACGCTGAACCTGGAGAGCACACCCGTCTACGCGATGGAGGCCGAACCCGCGGCGGGCATGGACTGGACCAGCAACCCCCTGGTGCAGCTCGGGTCGAGGGCGGAGGTGGAGGCGATCGTCAACGACCGCAGAAAGCTCGCGGACGCCCTGCTGGCACTCGCCGCGCCCGCCGCCCCGGTGTCCACGATCTACCGGTCCTTCCGGGACGCGTACCTCGGCCAGCACAAGTTCACCCAGGACGAGGACGGCTACATCTCCCGGATCTCGATACCCGGCCGGCTGACCGACCGGACCGTACGGCTGTTCTCCGGACAGGTCGTACCGGTCGTCGAGGTCAAGAGCCGTGGCGTCTACATCTGGTACCAGAAGCAGTTGGTGGACGCCGTGGTGAAGGCCGTCATGCACCAGGCGCACCACGATTCGCTGACGGTCGACGAGACCTACGTCCGCAAGACCATGGACGCGTTCCTCGACAAGGTCTACTACCAGTTCCGCAACCTCGGGCAGACCTCCGCCGACCGGGCGCTGAACTCCGCCGGGACGAACGCGTTCTCGATCGCCGGCCCGATCAGCAAGGCCATGCTGCTGGGCCAGAGCGTCCCCAGCACCGTGACGGAGTCCGGCAAGCCGATCTCCCTGTACTGCATCGACACCATCTCCGTCGCGAAGAGCCCGTACTGCCGCATGGGATCGGACTGCCAGGACGTGAAGGTGACCTTCTTCGACCCCGAGGACGACCGGCACGCGCGGGTCTCCATGCTGTTCACGATCGACGTCAGCGACGAGTTCCCCGTCACCCTGGCGCCGGCCCACCAGTTCCTGGAGTCCTGAGCACCCGGCACCGTCGGTGTCCACGCCGACCGCACGCCCCCACACCACCCGTCAGGAGGAGACGGATCATGAAAACCCCCGCAGGGCTCCCCAAGCCCACGCCGAGACTGCCGGTCCTCGCACCACCGGTCCGCCGGGACGGCCGGGACGAGGCCGGAACGCTGTCCGGCAGCCCGGGCGTCGTACCGGCCCGGTCGGCCTGCGCCGGCCTCACCGGCCCGGCCCGGGG
>NZ_JBIVVI010001718.1:0-1369 GCF_044757675.1 Kitasatospora sp. NPDC091257 | reverse complement strand
CCATGCGGTCACCCGGTCCGCGGGTGGCCCCGGAAGTACCACAATGGGGCTGCCTACTGCACACCCTCCTCGGCAGCAGGCTGCAATTCCGCGCGGGGGCGCCGACGGCGCCGCTCCCGCGTCGGCTCCTGCCCGGCCGGACCAGGGGCCGTATGCTCGACTTCACGGCCGTTTTCGGGCGTTCTGTCCGGATCGGCCGGTCCTTCACCCCACGGCCACCTCCCCGCCATCGCGGCGTGGGAGCGCCCCGTTACGGTGACGGCTCGTCGTCCCAGCCTGTAGTCCGGCCGTTCCTCGGTTCTGCTCGGGAGTTGCAAAGCTAATGCGTATTGGAGTGCTGACCAGCGGCGGTGACTGCCCCGGCCTGAACGCGGTGATCCGCTCCGTGGTCCACCGGGGGGTGGTCGACCACGGCGACGAGATCATCGGGTTCGAGGACGGGTGGCGCGGATTCCTGGAGGGCCACCACCGCCCCCTGACCCTGGATTCGGTGAGCGGCATCCTGGCCCAGGGCGGCACCATCCTCGGTTCCTCCCGGGTCCAGCCGAGCCACCTGCGGGACGGCGTCGAGCGGGCCAAGCGGTACTGCTCCGACCTCGGCCTCGACGCGGTCATCCCGATCGGCGGCGAGGGCACCCTCAAGGCCGCCAAGCTGATGAGCGACGCGGGCCTGCCGATCGTCGGGGTGCCGAAGACCATCGACAACGACATCGCCGCCACCGACGTGACCTTCGGCTTCGACACCGCCGTCTCGGTGGCCACCGAGGCGCTGGACCGGCTGAAGACCACCGCCGAGTCCCACCAGCGGGTCATGGTCGTCGAGGTCATGGGCCGGCACACCGGCTGGATCGCGCTGAACGCGGGCATGGCGGCCGGCGCCCACGCCATCGTCGTCCCGGAACGCCCGTTCCACATCGACAAGCTCACCGATGTCGTCCGCGAGCGCTTCGACCGCCAGAAGAAGTTCGCCATCGTGGTCTGCGCCGAAGGCGCCAAGCCCGAGCCCGGCACCATGCACTGGGAGGAGGGCACCAAGGACATCTACGGCCACGAGCGGTTCACCGGCATCGCCACCCAGCTCTCCCGCGAGCTGGAGCACCGCCTCGGCAAGGAGGCCCGCCCGGTGATCCTCGGCCACACCCAGCGCGGCGGCACCCCGACCGCCTACGACCGGGTGCTCGCCACCCGCTTCGGCTGGCACGCCGTCGAGGCCGTCCACAAGGGCGCCTTCGGGCACATCACCGCGCTGCAGGGCACCAACATCAACCTGGTGCCGCTGGCCGAGGCGGTCGCCGAACTGAAGACCGTGCCGCAGGACCGCTACCTGGAGGCCGAGACGGTCATCTGACCGCCCTCCGCCCCTCCCGAG
>NZ_JBIVVI010001717.1:0-1370 GCF_044757675.1 Kitasatospora sp. NPDC091257 | reverse complement strand
CCCTGGATCGTGCCCAACAAGGGCCGGATCGGCTTCTCCGGCACCGACGCCGCCCGCTGGGCCCCGGAGGCCCGCAGCCCCCGCCCGCTGCCCTGGATCGCCGTCCACCGCCGGCTCGCCGAGTACCGCGGGGTGCCCGGCCTGGAACGGCCCGAGCAGCTGTACGCCCGCGAGCTGGACGACGTCGACGCGCTGCGCGCCGCGCTCGGCCCGGACGCCGGGGACTACCTGCTGCTGCCCGTCCACCCCTGGCAGTGGGACGAGACGATCCTGCCGCTGTTCGCCCCCTGGATCGCCTCCGGCGAGATCGTCCCGCTGCCCTCGGACGGCGACCCACGGCTGCCCCAGCAGTCCATCCGCTCCTTCTTCAACACCGCCCACCCCGAGCGCTGCACCGTCAAGCTGCCGCTGTCCGTCCTGAACACCCTGGTCTGGCGCGGCCTGCCGGTCGAGCGCACGCTGGCCGCGCCCGCCGTCACCGCCTGGCTGCTCGGGCTGCGCGACGCCGACCCGTACCTGCGCGACGAGTGCCGGGTGATCCTGCTCGGCGAGATTGCCTCCGTCACCGTCGACCACCCGCTCTACCGCGAGCTGCCCGAGGCTCCGTACCAGTACAAGGAGCTGCTCGGCGCGATCTGGCGCCAGCCGCTCGGCCCCTTCCTGGACGGCGGCGAGCGGGCCCGCACCCTGGCCGCGCTGCTGCAGACCGGCTCCGACGGGCGGGCGCTCGCCGCCGAGCTGATCGACCGCTCCGGCCTGCTCCCCGGCGACTGGACCGCCCGGCTGTTCGCCGCGACGATGCCGCCGCTGCTGCACTTCCTCTACCGCTACGGGCTGGTCTTCTCCCCGCACGGCGAGAACGCGATCGTGGTCTTCGACCCGTCCGACGTGCCGGTCCGGCTCGCGGTCAAGGACTTCGTGGACGACGTCAACCTCAGCGCGCAGAGCCTGCCCGAACTGCACGCGCTGCCCGCCGAGGTCGCCGAGGTGCTGCTGCGGGAGAGCCCGCAGGGACTCTGCCAGTTCATCCACTCCGGGCTCTTCATCGGCGTCTTCCGCTACCTCGCCCCGCTGCTGGAGGCGCAGACCGGACTGCCCGAGACCGAGTTCTGGGCGCTGCTGCGTGCCGAGGTGCTGCGCTACCAGGACCGCTTCCCCGAGCTGGGCGAGCGCTTCGAGCTGTTCGACCTGTTCCGCCCCCGGATCGACCGGCTCTGCCTCAACCGCAACCGGCTGCTGCTGGACGGCTACCAGGACCGCCCGCACCGCCCGCACGCCGCCCGGCACGGGACCGTGCCGAACGCGCTGGTCGCGGTGGACGTGCGACTGCCCGGGCAACGGGACCGGATTGTCACCCCCGCCCCGTAGGG
>NZ_JBIVVI010001716.1:0-1372 GCF_044757675.1 Kitasatospora sp. NPDC091257 | reverse complement strand
GGTGGGTGTCCGGTCGCCAGTCCGGCGACGAGGACAGGTGGATCGGGTGTGCCAGCACCGTCGCGTCGCCGGGGAGGGCTTCCGGGACGTCACAGGCGTAGGCCGCGGGCGTGTCGGGGGTCCACCACGCGGTGCCGGTGCGGGGCAGGAACACCGACAGCGCCATCCGGTCCGCGGCCTTGACGGTGCGGTCCTGGTCCCGGGGCCGGACCCGCAGGGTTAGCTCCTTCAGCGGTTCGCCGGGCGGCAGGTGCACCAGGACCAGCACCAGGCGGCCGCCCGACCGGAACTCGCCACCCACCGGCCCGTTCGCCTGGTAGGAGCCGGTCACCGCCAGCGGGTCCGTGGCGCCCGTCGCCAAGGGGTCCAGCCGCAGGGCTGCCAGACCGGCCTTGAGGCCGGCGGCCCGCTCGGCCTTGCCGGTGGTGGTGAACACGATGCCGTCGGCCGTGGCGACCTCGGTGCCCGCGGCGACGCTGTCGGTTCCCGCGTCGAGGGTGAAGCGGACCCTGAGCTTCGCGGGGTCGGACAGCCGGTAGAGGTGGGCGGGGTCCAACGCGTCGTCGCCCGCCGGACGGACGTGGTGGACGCGGGCCATGCCCGCCGAAGCGGCGAGCGCCCGGTCCTCGTAGTCGCCGGGGACGACCGCCCGCTCGGGGACCGGCGAGCCGAGCGGGCGCCGGACGGCACAGTCCTGGAGGGACTCGGCCTCGGTGCCACCGGTGGCGGGGGCCGGATTGGTCACCGCGCAGATGTACGGCAGGGGCTTGCGCAGCGCGGTGACGGTGCGGGCGGCGACGTTCCCCACGGCTCCGCCTCCGGTGCGGTACCGGGGTGCGCGCACCAGGGCGCCGGCGGGCAGTGGCGCACCGTGCCGGCGCGGGCCCCGTTCTCCGGGCGTGTCGACGGAGAAGACGGCCTGTCCGGTACCGGGCACGAGGGTGAAGTGCCAATCCTCGGGGCCGGAATCGGCGAGCGAGGCGACCCAGGTCCAGGTCCGGCGGTGCCCGTCGCGTTCCGCCTCGATCACCAAGGGTTCGGTGGGGTGGAGCGTCGGCGGCCGCGCGAAGCACAGCCGCTCACCGGCCACGCCGGTGGCGGTTCCCAAGGCCTCGTCCACCACCGTGCTGCCCTGGACGGCGGCCAGCAGCGTGGTGAGGACCGGTCGGAGCACCACGCTCTTCAGCGGGTACACCAGGGGCCGCAGGTAGCGGAGCAGACCGACGTCGGCCAGCCGCCACACCGCGCCGGCCCCGTCCTCCGGGAGGATCCGGTCCACCGGGGCCGCGTGCGCCACCAGGAGGGCGGGGGCGTGCGTCGGCGGCATTTCCAGGGTGAACCGCGCCTCGCCCTGGGGGCCGGTGTCCTGTGC
>NZ_JBIVVI010001715.1:0-1372 GCF_044757675.1 Kitasatospora sp. NPDC091257 | reverse complement strand
GGTGAAGGTGGCCGTGGTGGTGGAGGCCTGCCAGGACGTGGCCAGGCCGGGGACCACGGTGCCGTCGGGGGCGAGGGAGACCAGCGAGTCGTAGGCGTAGCGGGCCTGGGCGGCGCCGAAGGTCGAGTACGGGTCGAAGCTCGGCGTCTCGCTGGACACGGCGATCCGGACGGTGCCGTGTTCGACGAGCGGGGTGCTCGTCGAGGGGCGGGCCGTGCCCCCGCAGCCGGTCATCGCGAGGGTCACCGCGGCGGCCAGGACGGTGGCGGTGGCCGTCCGGACGGGCGGCGGAGTACGACGGGGCATGGGCGTCATGGTGCCACCGAGTTCTGCCACTGGCGAGTCAACTCGCTTGTGCAGTAAGAGTGTTCGAATGTGACACGGTGATCGGGGTCAGGCGTGCCGGAGGCAGAGGGTGCCTCACTGGAAGCCCGCGCCGATCCCGGACAGGACGTAGGTGTCGCCCGGTCGCAGGCCGCCCGCGGTGACGGTGGAGTGGAGCGCGGTGAACAGGCCGGCCGACCCGGTGTTGCCGAGCCGGTCGACGGTGACGGGGACGCGCTCCCGAGGGACGCCCATGGCCTTCACGGTTTCGGCGAGGAGGTTCAGGTTGGCCTGGTGCAGGAAGAAGTGCCGGATCTCGTCGAGCGGCACACCGGCCTGCCGGGCGGCGCCGGTGATGCTCTCGGGCAGGCGGGTGGTGGCGGTGTTCCAGACGGAGCGGCCGTCCATGCGCAGGTAGTGCGCGCCGGCGGCCAGGGTGGCCGTGCTGGTGGGCAGCCGGGAGCCGCCGGCCGGGACCTGGACGTCGTAGGAGAGCTGGGAGCCCAGGTCGTAGGAGAGCAGGCCCGCGCCGGCGGTCTCGGAGCGGGTGAGCACGACGGCGGCCGCGGCGTCGCCGAAGAAGACGCCGGTGGTGCGGTCCGTGGGGTCGGTGATCCTGGAGGCGCAGTCGGCGGCGAGGACCAGGATGGTGGTGATGGAAGGGTTCTGGAGGAGGTGGGCGGCGATCAGTACGGCCTGGACGCCGGATGCGCAGGCCGCCTGGGTGACGTCCAGGGACAGGGCTCGGTGGGCGCCCAGGGCGTCCTTGACGATCAGCGCGGTTGAGGGCAGGGGCTGGTCCCAGGTGTAGGTGGCGACGATCACCGCGTCCAACTGGGCGGGGGCGGTGCCCGCCGCGTCCAGGGCCTGGTGTGCGGCGTCGACGCACATGTCGGAGGTGGCCAGCTCCGGGGCCAGGCGGCGGCGTTCACGGATGCCGGTGCGGCTGGTGATCCATGCGTCGCTGGTGTCGAGGGAGCGGGTCAGCTGCTCGTTGGTGACGACGGTCGGGGGCAGGTGCACCCCGGTCCCCGCGACGGCGAACGGG
>NZ_JBIVVI010001714.1:0-1372 GCF_044757675.1 Kitasatospora sp. NPDC091257 | reverse complement strand
GGTGAGCAGCCACACGACGAGGGCGAAGGACCACAGAGCCGTTGTCATCTCCATGGACCTCGATGCTCTCACAGCCCCGGCCGGCCGGTCGTGGCGGGACCGCTCGCCGGAAGGACCGTGCTGATCGTCGACGACGACATCCGCAACGTCTTCGCGCTCACCGCCGCCCTGGAACGGCACGGGCTGACCATCCTGCACGCGGCCGACGGCCGCGCCGGGCTCGACCTGCTGCGCGCCCACCCGGAGACCGACCTGGTGCTGATGGACGTCATGATGCCCGAACTGGACGGCTACGCCGCCATCGCGGAGATCCGCGCCGACGCCCGCTTCGATCAGCTGCCGGTCGTCGCCGTCACCGCCAAGGCCATGCCCGGCGACCGGGACCGCAGCCTGGCCGCCGGGGCCGACGACCACATCACCAAGCCGGTCGACACCGGCCGGCTGCTGGAGCGGATGCGGGAATGGCTGGACGCGTCATGACCGCTGCCCGGCGCGGGGGAACCGCGGCCCGGCACTCGGGCACCGCTGCTCGTCGGGCAGGCACCGCGCCCCGGTCCCGGGGCGCGCCGTGACCGCCGAGCAGGAGGCCGCGGCGCAGGAGGCCGCGGAGCGCACCGCCCGGGCCCTGGCCGAAACCGTCCGTCGTCTCCGGGCGGCCGCCGCCCGCGCGCACGCCGAGGCGCGGACCAGGGCCGCCGTCGACCTCGCCACCGGCATCCTGGCCGAGCGGCTCGGCCTGCCCGTCGCCGAGGCCGCCGCGCACCTCGCCCGGCTGGCCCGGGAGTCGGGCGTGCCGGTGCTCGTCCTGGCGACGGACATCGCGCGCCTCCCGGAGCCGGGCCAGGAACCGGGAACGGAACCGGGACAGGGCCCGGACGGCGGACCCGGACCGGCGGCATTCGGCCTCCCCGCCGCCGAACCGCCCGAGGCCGGCCCGCCCGTCGCGCCCGCACTCGCCTCCGCGCCCGACCTGGAGCACGCCGCCGGGGCCGTGCTGGACCAGGCCGCGGCGGCGCTCGGCGTCCGCGCCGTGGCCGTCTGGCAGCGGCTGCCCGGCGGCGCGCTCGCCCTCGCCGCGCACGCCGGGCTCCGTGCCGAGGAGGCGGCCGGCTGGTCCCGGGTACCGCCCGGCGTCCCCACCCCGGCGCAACTGGTCGTCGGCGGGGGAGCCGAGCTGTGGCCCGGCGAACCGGGGGCGGACGGTCCCTCGGTCGGCGGAGCCGCCGCCCGGGCGGTCGTCCCGCTGCTCGACCGGCGCCGCCGCACGGGCGCGCTGGAGCTGCTCTGGCCGGCCACCGGCCCCGATTCCGCCCCGGTGCTCGGCCCGGCCCGGCGCCGGGGGCTGTACGCCCTCGCCGACCTCTGCGCGACC
>NZ_JBIVVI010001713.1:0-1372 GCF_044757675.1 Kitasatospora sp. NPDC091257 | reverse complement strand
TCAAGAACGGGAACCAGATCCAGCGAAGAAGTGGAATCCCCCTCCAGCCCGCCGACCAGGTTCTCCACCGCCGTGCACAGCAGACCGCAGACCACACCCGAGTCCATCGGCGCACACGCCTGCACCGTGAACCGGAACCCGACACCCGTGTCGTCCACCGACACCGTCAACGGGTAGTTGTTGCCCTCATGGGCGTACAGGATGTCGATGCCCGCGATCCCGGTCTCCGGCAGGTTCCCCTGACCGGAATCCGAACGCGGCTTGCTGTGACGGTAGTTGAGGATCGAGGTGAACAGCGGGCTCTGCGCCGGCAGGCTGGTCGCCTGCTGGGCGAGGGACAGCGGGGCATGCTCATGGTTCAGCAGTTCGGCCAACTGCGCCTGCGCCGACCGCAGCCCTTCGCCCAGTCGCCGGGTGGCGTCGACCCGGATCGGCAGGGTGTTGATGTACAGACCCGGCGTACGGCTCGCCGCACCTCCCGCGTCCATCCGGCCGAGCAGCACGGTGCCGAACACCGGATGCGTCTGCCCCGTCGTCGCCGCCGCGACCCGCGCCCACGCCAGGTGGAAGAACGCCGCCGCACTCACACCGTACCGGCGGGCCAACTCGCGTACCCGGTCGGCCAATTCGTCCGACAGATCGACGATCGCCTCACCGACCTCGCCGCCGCCGCCGTGCGTGTCCAGAACGCCGTACGGCGCGGTCGGCTCCTCCACCTCCCCGAGCGCCCGCTCGAAGAACGCACGGTGCTGCTCGGCGGTGACCGCCATTCGCGCGTGCGCCACGAAGTCGCGGTACGGCGCCGGCTCCGGCAGCCGCTCGACGTCCTGCTCCAGGTGCGCGCGCACCTCGTCCAACAGGACTTCCAGCGCCTGGTGGTCGCGGATCAGGTGGTGGCTGCGCAGAGCGATCAACCACCGCCCACCATCAATGTCCTGAGTGATCGTCAGATCGAGAAGAGGCGCCCGGCGGATGTCCATCGACGGCGGGCACGCCGCCAGCAGCCGGGCGACCGCGTCGTCACCGGCACCGGCCGCCAGGGCGATCTCGGACACCACCAGCGGAGCCTGCCGCAGCACGACCTGCAGCGGCTGGGACAGTCCCTCCCACAGCACCGCCGTCCGCAGAATGTCGTGCCGGTCCACCACCGCCTGCACCGCGGACACGAATCCGTCGACCCGCTCCCGCGAGTCGACGGCCAGCACCGTCGGCAGGGTGTAGACGTCACGGCCCTGGTCGGCGTCCAGCAGGTGGTGGAAGAAGATGCCCTCCTGCATCGGCGCCAGCGGATAGACGTCCGCGACGTTCGCCGCACCGCCCGGGACCTGCTCCACGATCCGCGCGAGATCGTCCTCGGTGACCTCGGCCAGCG
>NZ_JBIVVI010001712.1:0-1374 GCF_044757675.1 Kitasatospora sp. NPDC091257 | reverse complement strand
GCCATGATCGTCATGACCACCGACGTCGCAAGAAGCACCAGGTCGGTCGCCTCGTCCACCAGGACGGCGTCGGCCGCCGTCCAGCGGGCGGTCCGCACCGAACGGTCGGGCTTGGGCCGGAGCACCGCCTGCTGCTCCTCGGGCGTCAGCACGCCCTCGGCGCACGCGGCCAGGAACTCCGGCTCGGAGAGCAGCCGCAGGACGACCTTCGCCGGATCCACGGCCGGCCAGCACTCCTTGACCACCGCCTTGACGGCGCTGTTGCGGGCCACCGCGTCCTGCACCCGGTCGTCCGGGGCCTCGCCGCCCTGCTCCATCTTCAGCAGCACGGCGTGCGCGATGCGCTGCGGCAGGGCGTCCCGCGCCGCGCCGTAACGGACCTCACGGCCCTTCAACTCCTCGATGATCTCGGCCAGTTCGTACACCGGCACGCGCCAGCGGCGGGAACCGCGGACCACCACGCAGGGCTCGGTGGGCAGGGTGATGCCCGAGCGCACCGCCCGGCGCAGCACCTCGGCCATCCGGGCGTCGCCCTTCAGCCGGGCCGCCCGCGGGTCGTCCTCGCCCCTCACCTCGACGTGCCCGACCAGCTGCTGCACGGTGGCCTGGGCGACGTCCAGCTCGCCGAGGGCCGGGAGCACCTGCTCGATGTAGGACAGGAAGGCGTTGTTCGGCCCGATCACCAGGGTGCCGGTACGGGCGAGGCGCTCGCGGTGCGCGTACAGCAGGTAGGCGACGCGGTGCAGGCCGACGGCGGTCTTCCCGGTGCCCGGCGCCCCCTGGACGCAGATGGTGCCCGTGATGTCGGAGCGGACGATCTCGTCCTGCTCCGGCTGGATGGTGGCGACGATGTCGCGCATCGGGCCGACGCGGGGCTTCTCGATCTCGGCGGCCAGCAGGGCGGAGGCGGTGTCGTCCTCGGCCGGATCGCTGAGGTGCTCGTCCTCGTAGGCGGTGAGCTCGCCGCCGGTGTAGCCGAAGCGGCGGCGGCGCTCGACGTCCATCGGCGCGGTGCGGCTGGCCCGGTAGAACGGCTGGGAGACCGGCGCGCGCCAGTCGATCACCATCGGGTCGCCGTCGGCGTCGTGGACGTGCCGGCGGCCGATGTAGAAGTTCTCCCCGCCTCCGCCCTCGCTCAGTTCCTCGCTGATCGCGTGGAGGTAGTCGAGGCGGCCGAAGAACAGCGGGGTGTGCGAGAGGTCGGCCAGTGCGGCGATCCTGGCCTCGATCTGGTTCTGGAGCACGAGGGCGGTGACCCAGGTGCCGGTCACGTCGCGGATGTCGAGCGACTCGACGTCCTCGCGCATGGCGCGCAGCGCGGCCCGGGACGCGGCCAGGTGGTCGCGTTCGCGCTGGAGGGGGTCGGTGATGGGG
>NZ_JBIVVI010001711.1:0-1376 GCF_044757675.1 Kitasatospora sp. NPDC091257 | reverse complement strand
CACCCCGGTGCGGATCGCGGCCTTCGTGGACCGGCGGCCGGACGCCCGGCGCCCTCCGGCGCCCCGCAGGGCACGACGGGTGCCTCCGTCGCGTCGGCCTCCGGCGGCGGCGGCGGCGGACCGGAGCGGCAGCCGGGAGCCGCCGCGCAGCCGACCGGTCCCGGGACGCGCCCGGCGGGCGCCCCGCGCGCCGGCGGCAACGGTCCGGTGGTGCCCGTGACGGTTCCGGCGCGCCGGTCCTCCGGCGGCCTGGGCGTGCAGCGAGCCGTTCGACTCATCGGTCAGCGACGCGGGCTGCTCGGCGACCGCCGGATGACGGTCGCCCTCGCCACTCCGCCGGCACCCTTCGCGCCCGTTGCCGCCGCTCCCTCCGGCGGAGGCGCCGGGTCGGCGCCGACGCCACCCGTGGTCAGGGCCGCCTGGACCCACCCTCTCGTGTCCCGTCCGGACGGCGAGGCGCCGGCCGCGCCAGTTGCACCGGCCGCTGCCGCTCCGCGCCGCTCGGGTGCGCAGGCGCGCCGCTCGCCGGGCACCGGCGCCGGAGGCGGCGGTGCCGCAGCCGGGGAGTCCGCCTCGCCGGGGAGTGCGGAGCGCCCCTCCACGCCGGGGGCGGCCGCGCCGCGCGGGGTCGTGGCCGCGGTGCAACGGGTGTTCTCCCGGCGCCCGTCGGAACGGCCGGTCCGACGGACGGCGGCCGGGCACCCGGCCGTCGTCGATCACCCGTCAGCGGCCGGAGGCCCGGCGGCACCTGCCGCCGTCCCGGCCACGCCCGCACCGGCGAGCCCACCGCGCGTCCTGCCCGGTCAGCCCCGTGCGGCAGTCCTGAACCCCGGTGTCCCGGCGCCGCCGCGGCCCGGCGCCACGAGCGCGGGCCTCCCGGACGTGCAGCGGTCCGCCACGCCGAGGTTCGGTGGGCACGCGAACCCCGGCGCCCCCGGTTCGCCGTCCGCCACGGCGAGCGCCCCGCGCCCGCCGGTCGTCCGGCTCAGGCCCGTGGCGGGCCCGTCGGTCCAGCGCCTGTCGGCCTCGTCCCGGCCTCCGCAGCCGTCCCCGATGCCGCCACCCGCCGTCGCGGCCCCGGCGGGCACGAGCCGGGCACCGGGCTCGCAGCCCGCGCCCGCGCCCGCGCCCACGTCCGTTCCCGCGTCCGCCCCCGCGCTCGTCGTGGCCCGGGCCCTGCCCGCCGGGCACGCCACCAGCGCCCCGTCCGGCCCGTCGGCCCTGTCCGCCTCGCCCGCGCCGTCCGCACCGCCGTCGCCCGCCACGGCCCGGCTGTTGCAGCGGGTGGCCGAGCAGTCGGGACTGACGGGGGTGCCGCTGACCGCCGTGCCCGCGCGCACACCCACCACGGTGCAGCTCGCCGGGCCGGCCCGAAC
>NZ_JBIVVI010001710.1:0-1377 GCF_044757675.1 Kitasatospora sp. NPDC091257 | reverse complement strand
GCCCGATGCTGGGGGAGGGGCGCGCCACCACGGCCGACGTGGCCACGGCCGGCGGGCAGGGCCGCTCCTTCACCGTGAAGGTGCCCGGCGGGTACGCCCTGCTCCAGCCCGTCGCGGTGGACACCGGGCGGACCGCGGTGGTCGAGGTGTTCGTGGCCGAGAGCGACCTCACCCGGGGCGTCGCCACGGCCTGGCAGGTGCTCTCCGCCGTGGCACTCGGCCTGGTCGCCATCTCGGTGCTGGTCGCCGACCGGATGGGCAGCCGCATCGTCGCCTCCGCGCGCAAGCTCGCCGCCGCCGCCCGCTCGCTCGGCGCCGGGAACCTCTCCGTGCGGGTCCCGGTGGAGGGCAAGCAGGTCGAGGGCAGCCCCGAGGAACTGCGCGAGGCCGGCCACGCGTTCAACACCATGGCCGACCGGGTGGTCCAACTCCTCGCCGCAGAACGGGAACTGGCCGCCGACCTGTCGCACCGGCTGCGCACCCCGCTGACCGTGCTGCGGCTCAACGCCGCCTCGCTCGGCGAGGGCGACGCGGCCGACGCCACCCGGCACGCGGTCGCCCAGCTGGAGCGCGAGGTCGACCAGATCATCCGCTCGGCCCGCCGCGCCCCCGAGGACGCGCCCGCCGTCTCCGTCGGCTGCGACGCCGCCGAGGTGATCCGGGAACGGGTCGCCTTCTGGTCGGCACTGGCCGAGGACGAGGGACGCCGCTGGCAGCTGGCCGGCGCCGAGCGGGCGGCGCCGGTGCCCGTCCAGCGCGGGGACCTCGCGGCCGCCGTCGACGCGCTGCTCGGCAACGTCTTCCGGCACACCTCCGTCGGCACCGCCTTCTCGGTGGACGTGCTCGCCACCGACTGCTCGGTGATCGTGCTGGTCGGCGACGCCGGACCGGGGTACAGCGACCCGGCCGCCGCCCTCAAGCGCGGCGAGGGGCACGGCGGAGAGGGCTCCACCGGCCTCGGCCTGGACATCGTCCGCAAGCTCGCCGAGTCCACCGGCGGGGACGTCGCGCTCGGCCGATCCGCGGTGCTCGGCGGCGCCGAGACCCGGCTGCGGCTGCGCACCGGGCCCCAGGAGGCGGAGCCCGCGCGGGGCGGACGGCGGCGGAGCCGGGGCGCCCTGTTCCAGAGGTGAGGGGGCGACCACCGTCCCGGTTCCGGCCGTCCGGGTTCCGGCCGTTTGTGCTCCGCCCGCGACGGAGTGCGGCCGGTCAGAGCCACTTTGTCACGCTGAGTAGCTGATCGTGTCCGGTTCCGTTCGGACGGCATCCGGTATCGTCGCTGGTTGGCCGAGCCGTGGACGGAGTGGACAGTGACAGCGGTGCAAGACGAGCGCAGCCCGGTGCGGACCGCACCCGACCCCTCGCCCGCCCCGGATC
>NZ_JBIVVI010001709.1:0-1379 GCF_044757675.1 Kitasatospora sp. NPDC091257 | reverse complement strand
GCCCGGCCCCCGGCCCGAACCCTCCTCCGCCCCGCGCCCCGCGTAGGTGACCACCTCGCAGCGGTCCAGCAGCACCAGCCCCTCCGCCACCATCCCGTCCAGCTGCGGCAGGAACGCCCGCACCCGCTCCTCCTCGTCCACGATCACCACCGCCACCGGCAGGTCCTCGCTCAGTGACAGCAGCCGCGTGGTGTGCACCAGCGACGAGGCCCCGAACCCCTCGATGCCCCGGAACACGCTCGCCCCGGCCAGCCCGGCCTCCCGGGCCCGGTGCACGATCTCGCTGTACAGCGGTCGGTGGTGCCAGCGGTCGCTCTCCCCGATCAGCACGGTCAGCCGCAGCGCCGGCCCGCCCAGTCGGCTCATCGCACACCCCCGGCCCGCTCCGCGGCGCCCCGCCCGGCCCCGCGGCGGACGACCCGGTGGATCAGACGCCGGGTCAGCCCGGCCGCCGCCCACACCGCGAGCAGCGCGCCCACCAGGGTCAGCCCCAGGTACGCCAGGGCGGGCCCGGTCCGGCCGCCCTCCAGCAGGCGGCGGATGTCCACCGCGTACGTCGAGAAGGTGGTGAACCCGCCCAGCACGCCGGTGCCGAAGAACGGCCGCACCAGCGGATGCGCCTGGCGCCCCTCGGTGATCACCACCAGGAACACCCCGATCACCGCGCAGCCGACCACGTTGACCAGCAACGTCGTCCAGGGGAAGGCCGTCGGGCCGGTCTGCCAGCCGAGCCCGGCCGCGTACCGCGCGGACGCGCCGATCGCCCCGCCCGCCGCGACCACCGCCACCGCCCGCCCCTGCCCGCGCAGCACCGGCGGCCGGCCGGGCCGGCGGGCCCGCGCCGCGGCGCCGTCCACGGTGCCGCCCGCGGCGTCGTCCACGGCCCCCTCCGAGGTCGTCATAGCCCCATCAAACACCGGGCTCCGCCACCTGGCACACCGTCATCCGACACCGGACAATGATCCGGTGGAGATGACCCGGGAAGAGTTCGAGACGCTGGTCGGCGACGCCCTCGACCAGATCCCCCCGCACCTCGCGGCCATGATGGACAACGTCGCGGTCTTCGTCGAGGACGAGCCCGACCCGAGCGACCCGGAGCTCCTCGGGCTCTACGAGGGCACCCCGCTCACCGAGCGCGGCGAGTGGTACGCGGGCGTCCTGCCCGACCGCATCCTGATCTACCGCGGCCCCACCCTGCGCCACTGCGAGACCCGCGAGCAGGTGGTCGAGGAGGTCCGCACCACCGTCATCCACGAGGTCGCCCACCACTTCGGTTTCGACGACCACGAACTCGACGAACTCGGCTGGTCCTGACCCCCGGCCACCGGTGTCAGCGCGGGGAGTTCGGTCCGGCAGCGGTCCTGGGCGCGCGGGCAGCG
>NZ_JBIVVI010001708.1:0-1380 GCF_044757675.1 Kitasatospora sp. NPDC091257 | reverse complement strand
CAGGCCCCGCGCATCAGGCCCTCTCATCAGGCCCCTCTCATCAGGAAAAGGGCCGCTCCCTCCCCTACTGTCGGAAATACCGAACCGTCGGAAGGCCGACGCCAGGGACCGATGGGAGCGGCCATGCCGTCCTACCCCTTCCACACCACCCGCGAGGACCTGCACATCCCGCTGCCCGACGGCACCCGGCTGGCCGCCCGGCTGTGGCGGCCGGTCGGTGACGAGCCCGGCCCCGCGCTGCTGGAGTACTCCGGCGGCCGCCTCACCGACCGGACCGCCGCCGAGGACGCCCGCCGCCACCCCTGGTACGCGGGCCACGGCTACGCCGCCGTCCGGGTCGACACCCGCGGGCACGGCAACTCCGAGGGCATCCCCGGTGAGCCCGGTGGCGAACAGGAGCTGGCCGACGGCGCCGCCGTGGTCGACTGGCTCGCCCGCCGCCCCTGGTGCAACGGCCGGCTCGGCCTGCTCGGCACCGGCACCGCCGGCACCACCGCCCTGCGGCTCGCCGCCCGCACCCCCGGCACCGTCGGCGCCGTCGTCACCGCCTGCCCCGAGGGCGGCCACCGGCTCGGCGGGGCCGTGCTCGCCGCCGACCTGCACACCCGGCTCACCACCCTGGTCGCCGACGCCGCCCTGCCACCGGACCCGCGGCACGTCGGCGACGCCTGGCGGGCCGCCTGGCTGGCCCGGCTGGAGGCGCTGCAGCCGCCCGTCGACGACTGGCTCGCACCCCGCGCGAGCACCGTCCCGGTGTCCGTGCCCACCCTCGCCGTGGCCGGCTGGGGCGACCCGTCCTGCTCCTTCGTGCTGCGGCTGCTCGCCGAGTCCCCCACCGCCCACGCCCTGATCGGACCCTGGCCGCACGGCCTGCCCGAGGCCGCCCTGCCCGACACCCTGCGCTGGTGGGACCACTGGCTGCGCGGCATCGACACCGGCGCCCTCAAGGAACCCGCCCTGCGCGCCTGGCTCTCCACCCGCTGGACCGGGGACGAGGCCTGGCCCTCCCCCGACGTCCGGGAGATCCACTACGGCCTGGACGGGCCGCTGCGCACCGCCGGCACCGCCTCCCACGACCGGTACGTCCCGGTCCGGTCCCCGCAGCACACCGGCCTCAACGCGGGCGCCTACGTCCCCCACGGCCGTCCCGCCGACCGGCCGCCGGACCAGCGCGAGGAGGACGGCCGCTCGGTCTGCTTCGACTCCCAGCCGCTGCCCGAACCCGTCGAGCTGCTCGGCGCCCCGACCGTCCGGCTGCGGCTGCGCGAGGACGGGGCACCCGTCCAGGTGACGGTGCGGCTGTGCGCGGATCGGCGCATCGAAGACGTCGACGACGAATTCCGAGGTGCCACTGCCCTCGTAGTCGACGTCGCGATGGCT
>NZ_JBIVVI010001707.1:0-1382 GCF_044757675.1 Kitasatospora sp. NPDC091257 | reverse complement strand
GCGATCGGGAAGGCGGGGGCGGCGTATCTGCCGCTGGACCCGGACTATCCGGCGGAGCGTCTGGCCTCCACCCTGGTCGACGGTCGTCCGGCGGTGCTGGTCACCGACAGTGTGACGATGGACGGGGCGCTGGCGGCCGAGGCGGGTGTCCGGCGGATCGACCTGGACGATGCCGAGACCGTCAACGCCCTTGGTGTGCAGCCTGTTTCGGATCCGGAGCGCCCGGGCCACGGCCCGCAGAGTCCGGCGTACGTGATCTACACCTCGGGGTCGACGGGCCGCCCGAAGGGTGTGGTGGTTGCGCACGACGGTGTGGTGAACCGTTTGGCGTGGATGCAGGACGACTACGGGCTGACGTCGTCGGATCGGGTGTTGCAGAAGACCCCGGTCGGGTTCGACGTGTCGGTGTGGGAGTTCTTCTGGCCGCTGACGACGGGCGCCACGCTCGTGGTGGCGCGTCCGGACGGGCATCGTGATCCGGCGTACCTGGCGGAGGTGATCCGTGCGGAGGGTGTGACGGTCACGCACTTCATCCCGTCGATGATGCAGGTGTTCCTGCTGGAGCCGGCTGCTCGGACCTGCTCTTCTCTGCGGGCGGTGTTCGCCAGTGGTGAGGCGTTGTCCCCGGAGTTGCGGGACGCTTTCCTGCGGGACCTCGGTGTTCCGCTGCACAACCTGTACGGGCCGACGGAGGCGTCGATCGACGTCACCGCCTGGGAGTGTGTGCCGGGGACGGCGACGGTGCCGATCGGTGGGCCGGTGGGCAACACCCGGGTGTACGTCCTGGATGCGGCCCTGCGTCCGGTCCCGGTCGGTGTTCCCGGCGAGTTGTACCTCGCCGGTGTGCAGCTGGCGCGTGGGTATCTGAACCGTCCGGGTCTGACGGCGGAGCGCTTCGTGGCCTGCCCGTTCGGTTCGGCCGGAGAGCGGATGTATCGCACCGGCGACCTCGCCTGCTGGCGCGAGGACGGCACCCTCGACTACCTCGGCCGCACCGACGACCAGGTGAAGGTACGCGGCTACCGCATCGAGCTGGGCGAGATCGAAGCAGCCCTGCTCGGTCAGGCGGGTGTCGCGCAGGCCGCCGTGATCGTCCGCGAGGACGTTCCGGGCGACAAGCGCATCGCCGCCTACGTCGTCCCGGCCGTGGATGTGGAGGTGGATGCCGCCGCCCTGCGGGATGCGCTCGCGGTGACGCTTCCCGACTACATGGTCCCGTCTGCGATCATGCCGCTGGAGACGCTGCCGCTGACGGTCAACGGCAAGTTGGACCGCCGTGCCCTGCCGGCGCCGGACCGGGGGGCGCTGTCGGAGGCGTCATACCGGGCGCCGCGCACCGCGGACGAGGAACTGCTCTGCGAGGTGTTCGCCGAGGTCCTGGG
>NZ_JBIVVI010001706.1:0-1386 GCF_044757675.1 Kitasatospora sp. NPDC091257 | reverse complement strand
CCCCTCGGGGAGCTCGGCCGGGCCGCTCTCGGCCGGGCCGGGCGGGCCGCGTTACTGGCCACCGGCCGGCCGCCGGTGCCGGACGCCCTGGAGCCGCTCGTCCAGGTCCACCGCCGGCACCACCCGCAGGCCGACCTCGGCCTGCTCGCCCGGGCGTACCGGCTCGCCGAGGCCAGCCACCGCGGCCAGAAGCGCAAGAGCGGCGAGCCGTACATCACCCACCCGCTGGCCGTGACCATGATCCTGGCCCAACTCGGCGCCGGGACGACGACCCTGGTCGCCTCGCTGCTCCACGACACGGTCGAGGACACCGAGTTGACGCTGGACCAGGTGGGCGCCGGATTCGGGCCCGAAGTCGCCTACCTGGTCGACGGGGTGACGAAGCTGGAGAAGGTCGACTTCGGCGCCGCCGCCGAGGCCGAGACCTTCCGCAAGATGCTGGTCGCCACCGGGGACGACGTCCGGGTGATGGTGATCAAGCTGGCCGACCGGCTGCACAACATGCGCACCATCCGGCACATGAAGCCGGCCAGCCAGGTGCGGATCGCCAAGGTCACCCGGGACGTGCTGATCCCGCTGGCCGAGCGGCTCGGCATCCAGGTGCTCAAGGCGGAGCTGGAGGACATCGTCTTCGCCACCCTGCACCCCGAGGAACACGCCCGCACCCGCGCCCTGATGACCGGTCACGAGGCCGAGCCGGACACCCTGCTGGAGCCCTTCGCCCGGCAGCTGGCCCGCCAACTGGCCGAGGCCGGGGTGACCGCCGAGGTGACCGTCCGCCCCCGGCACTGCGTCTCGCTGCACCGGGTGCTGCTCCGCCGGGCCGCCGTGCCCGGGCCGGACGGCCGGCCGCAGGGGCCGCGGCCGGCCGACTTCGGGCGGCTGCTGGTGGTGGTCGAGGAGAACGCCGACTGCTACGCCGTGCTCGGCGAGCTGCACACCTGCTGGACGCCGCTGCCCGGGGAGTTCAAGGACTTCGTGGCCGCGCCCAAGTTCAACCTCTACCAGTCGCTGCACACCGCCGTGGCGCTCAGCGGCGGCGCGGTGGTCGAGGTGCTGGTCCGCACCCGGCGGATGCACGAGGTGGCCGAGACCGGGGTGGTCGCGCTCGGGGACCCGTCCCCGGCCGGCGCCGTGCAGGACGCCGACGAGCTGGACCGCACCGACCCGGCCCGCCCGGGCTGGCTCAGCCGGCTGCTGGAGTGGCAGCAGGAGACGCCCGATCCGGACGCCTTCTGGTCCGCGCTCACCGCCGACCTGGCCGGCGACCGCGAGATCACCGTGGTGACGGAGAGCGGCGAAACGCTTCAGCTGAGGGCCGGCGCCACCTGCGTGGACGCGGCCTACCTGCTCGGCGAGGAGACCGGCCACCGATGTATCGGGGTG
>NZ_JBIVVI010001705.1:0-1388 GCF_044757675.1 Kitasatospora sp. NPDC091257 | reverse complement strand
CCCCCGGCCGCCGGCGTGACGCTCTCGCCCGATCCGGGGCTGCTGCGCCTGGCCCACTGGTTCGCCGCCGCCGCCCCCGGCACCGCCGACGACCTCTGCGCCGCCTCCTTCGGCCTCTACCCCGCCCGCCACCTCGGCGCCGCCGCCGAGCCCGCCGCCGATCCCGGCGTCAGCTGGTGGCACGGCCCCACCGCGCACTCCGCCACGCCGGCGCGCCTCCGGGAGGACCGCACCGAGGGCGGCCTGCGCCGCGCCCGGCGCGACGACGCCGCGCTGCCCGTCGTCCGGTCAGGTGCCAAGCCGGGCAGGCCGGGCCGGCACCGCAGGCCCGAGCCCACGCGGGTGACGCCGCCCACCGTCGTGGCCCAGGACCGTTCCGGCGAGGAGCTCCCCTCGGCCGAACGCCGGATCGCCGCCCGGCTGTTGCTCGCCCATCCGCTGGTCACCGCCTCCGGTCCGCACGCCGACGGCTTCCCGCTGATCCGCCGTCACCGGGACTGGCTGGCCGAGCGGTTCGACACCCTGCTCGGCTACCGCCTCGTCGTCGGCCCCTGGCACGCCCGGCTCTGCAAGGCCGGCCTCGGCCCCGACGCCGCCCGCCGCCTCGAACACCCCGTCACCGGGGCGCCGTTCACCCCGGCAGGGTACGCCCAACTCGCCCTCGCACTGGCCCTGTTGGTCGATGCCCCGGAGGAGCTGGACTACCGGCGGCTGCTCGACGCGATGGGTGCCGCCGCCCCCGAACTCACCGCCGAACCGGCCGACCTCGCCATGGCGCTGGCCGCGCTGGCCGGCTGGCAGGTGCTCGGCGAGCTGCCGCCCGACCCGGCCGACGGCTCCTTCGTGCTGACCGTGGACCGCGAACTCGCCCGTGCCGTCCCGGCCGGCCCGCCCGCCCTCGCCGACGACGCCGCCGACCTGATCCGCCGCGCCGCCGACGCCGAGCCCGCCACCGCCGTCCGCCGGCTGCTCGCCGAGACACCCGCCGTCCTGGCCGCCGACCTCCCCGAGGACCACCGGGCCTGGCTGCAGGACCACCGGCTCAGCGGCCCGGCGGCGCTCGCCGAGTTCCTCGGCCTGGAGGCCGAGCTGCGGGCCGAGGGCGTCGCCCTGCTCGACCCGGCCGCCGAACTCACCGACCTCGCCCTCCCCGGTGCCGACACCGTCGCCCAGGCCGCCCTGCTGCTGGTCGAGCGCCTGGTCGAGGAGGTCCGCCCGCTGCCCGGCGAGGCGGTGGCCGGAGACGTTCCGATCCCGGACGCGCTGATAGACGGCGTCCTCGGCGACATCGCCGACGAGTACGGGCTGCCCGCCCGGTACCTCGCCGACCGCACCGCCCTGCGGCGCGACGCCCTCGACCTGCTCCACCGCCTCGCCCTGATGGCCCC
>NZ_JBIVVI010001704.1:0-1397 GCF_044757675.1 Kitasatospora sp. NPDC091257 | reverse complement strand
CACCGGGGCGGGCCCGGCGCCCGTCCCCGTCGACGCGGCCGACGGCACACCGGTCGGGGGCGACGCGGCCGCCGTGCCGGCGGGCACCGGGTCGTCGATGACGGCGTCCGCCACGTCCAGTTCGCGCTGGGCGTGGCCGAGCGAGGGGAAGGCGCAGTCGACGGTCACCTGCCAGTGCCCGGCGGGCAGGATCTCCCGGGTGGTGTACGTCCCCGGGCGGCCCGGGACGCCGACCAGTCGCCAGGGGCCCACCGTCCGGCCGTCCGCCGCGGTGGCGGAGAGCGTGCCGGCGAACTCCTCGGTGACCGGGTCGTGGTCGTTCTCCCAGGTGGCGACGGTGCTGACGCGACCGTTCTGCTGGCCGGTGACGTCCAGGTGGACGCTGTCGCCGTGGGCACCGGCCGGTGCGGCGGTGGGCAGGACGACGGCCGCCGCGAGGGCACAGGCGGCGAGGAGCGGGCGGGTTCGCATGGCGGGTGTTCCTCGGAGCGGTGTGGGAGGTCGGATGCGGGAAACGGGGGCGTCGGGCGCGGCCGCGCCGGAACGGGTGGCCGCGCCCGGCGCGCGGGCCGGGCGACGTGCGGGACCGTGGCACCGGGCAGCCGGGCAGCCGGGCAGCCGGGCAGCCGGGCCACGGTCCTCGGGCGCGCGGCCCGCGGTCGGTCGGAGGTGCCTGCTTACGTGGCCTTCAGGAGCGACCAGTTCTGCTGCGGCCGGCCGTTCGCCTGCTGCAGCTCCAGCAGCCAACCGCCGTAGTACCAGCGAGTGCTGAGCCCCAGCACGAGCGAGCCGCCGTCCGCGGTGACGGTGAACCCGCCCTCGACGGCGTTGAGCTGCCACTTCTGCGCGGCCGCGTCGGAACACGGCTGCTGGGCGACGTACTGACCGGCCACCGGGGCGCCGCCGAGTTGCAGGCACTTGCCGGAGCGCGCGGACTTGATCCGCACCGCGCCGTTCCCGGCGTCCTCGAACTGCCACTTCTGGTTGGCGTAGCCGGTGCGCTGGTAGGCGATGGCCACGGTCCCGTCGTTCATCGAGCTGCCCCACAGGTCGGCGGCCTGCCCGGTCAGTCCGTTGACCATCGTGTAGCGCGTGCCCGGCTGCGGGCGGCCAGCGTCGGTGACCGTGCGGAAGGTGGCGGTGCGACCGGGCTTGCCGACCGCTCCGGCGGCGTCGCGGACGGCCACGGCCACGGTGTACGAGGTGCCGGGGGCGAGGCGGACCACGCCGACCACCGTCGAGCGGACGGTGCCGATCGCCTGGCCGTTCAGCAGGACGTCGTAGCCGGCCGCGGCGGGTACGGCGGTCCAGCTGAGCACGGCGGAGTTCTGGGTGACCTGGCTGACGCCCACCGCGGGGCCGGTGTTGCCCGCCGTGGGGGTCGCAGTTGGAGTGGG
>NZ_JBIVVI010001703.1:0-1397 GCF_044757675.1 Kitasatospora sp. NPDC091257 | reverse complement strand
TGGGGACTGGACGGGGCTGGGGGCGGTGGCTGGACGGAGGGGCTAGTGGGCCGTCCTGAGCGGCAGGACGGCGCGGATCCGGAAGCCTCCACCGGGGCGGGGGCCCACGTCGAGGCTGCCGCTGACCATGCCGACGCGCTCGCGCATGCCGATCAGGCCGTGGCCGAGACCGTCCACGCCGCCGGCGGCCAACTGCTCGTCGGTGCTGCCACGCCCGTCGTCCTCCACCAGGACGGCCAGCTCGCGCTCGCCGAAGTCGACCGCGACCCGGGCGTGGACGTCGGGGCCGCCGTGCTTGCGGACGTTGGTGAGCGCCTCCTGGACGATCCGGTAGACGGTCAGCTCGACGCCGCGCGGCAGCTCGCGCGGCTGCCCGGAGGTGGCGTAGTCCACGTCGAGTCCGGCCGTGCGGACCTGCTCCAGCAGCTCCGGCAGCTCCTCGACGCCCGGCTGCGGCACGTACTCCTCGGCCTTGGTGTCGGAGGTGCGCAGCACGCCCAGCAGGCGGCGCATCTCGACCAGCGCCTGGCGGCCGGTGGAGGCGATCGTGCCGAGCGCCTCCTTCGCCTGCTGCGGGGAGTTGTCCAGGACGTACGCGGCGCCGTCGGCCTGGACGATCATCACCGAGACGTTGTGCGCGACCACGTCGTGCAGCTCGCGGGCGATCCGGGCCCGCTCGGCGGCGACCGCCACCTTGGACTGGGCGTCCCGCTCGCGCTCCAGCCGGGCGGCGCGGTCCTCCAGCTCGGTCAGGTAGGCGCGGCGCACCCTGGTCAGCCGGCCCCAGGCCCAGCAGAGGATGAACGGCGTGCTCATCAGCAGCGTGATCAGCGCCGCCTCGCCGAAGGTGTACGGGCGGGTGTGCGCGTCGCCCGCCCGGTCGAAGACCGTCTTCACCGGCTTCATCTGCCAGAACACCAGCGGCCCGGCGGCCAGGCCGGCCACCAGGGCCAGCCGGGAGGTCCACTTCTGGCCGAAGGCGGCGCCGGTGTAGGCGAAGACCAGGTAGGCGATCGAGGAGCCGCCCGGCGACACGTTCGCGACCACCTGGCCGACACCGATGCCCGCGGCGGCGGCCACCGTGAGGTCGGGGTAGCGCCGCCGGAAGACCATCAGCAGCGGCAGCAGCACCGCGACCAGGATCGAGGCGTCGAAGCGCCAGCCCTCGTCGAGGGAGGCGTCGTTCGGCAGCAGGCCGAAGAACAGCACCATCGACGCCCAGGCGGCGTCGACCACCATGGGGTGACGGCGGAGCCAGGCGTTGAGTCGATGCACGTGTCCAGCGTAGGCAGTCGCCCGGCGTGCCCAGGTCCGCCGGTAGGGCGATCCGTCCTACTCCGTAGGTCGGAGAAGCACCTGATCCGATGGGGAGGGGCGGTCCGGCGCCGGGTAGCGTC
>NZ_JBIVVI010001702.1:0-1398 GCF_044757675.1 Kitasatospora sp. NPDC091257 | reverse complement strand
CCACGTCTCGGCCAGGAGCAATCCCCGCGAGTGCGGGGCCGACCCCCGGCCCCAGCGCCCGGCCGCCCCCTTCAAGGAGCAATCCCCGCGAGTGCGGGGCCGACACTTCCTGACCTGCTGCGATTGGGCGCAGAGTGCGCCAATCCATTCAGTTCGAATCCGGAGCCCGCGTTGCGATATCGACGTCCCAGAGGCCATCTCTCCCAGCTGCGCCCCGGTGAGCCGACTCTGAACCTTCGACAGCATCGTACGGGCTGTTGTCAGGCTTGGGTGTCGGGGACGGGTTCGCTGGTGAGGGCGTCGTGGCCGACAACGGCGCCCGCTACCTGGCGCATGCCTGGTGCGATGCCTTCGCCACCGAGGGCATCGCGCACAAACGCACCCGACCCTACCGCCCCCAGACCAACGGCAAGGGCGAACGCTTCAGCCGCCCCTGCTCGACGAATGGGCCTACGCACGGCGCTACCGCACCGAACAGGAACCCCGCGACGCCTACCTCGCCAGGCTCCAGACCTACAGTCACCACCACGGACACACCGCATTCGCAGGCAAGCCACCCGCCAGCCGCATCCCCAACTTCACGGGACAGGACATCAGGAGGTTGCGCAGACAGGCGCGATGGGGCTCCTCGGGAGATGAAGAGGCACAGGGCCTGGTGATCACCGGGAACCCTGCTTCTCTGTGCCGTGTCCTGGAACTCAGGCAGTGCACGAAGTCGCGGCGGGGCGCCGACCAGCGGTGAACGCGGCCGGTGGGACACCCATGAAGTGGCGGAACTCGGCGGTCATGTGGGACTGGTCGTAGTAGCCGGCCGTCGTGGCGATGTCCGCCCATCGGCCCGCATCGGCCGCGAGCACGGTGCGGACGCGGTGGATGCGTGCGAAGTGCTTGGGGGACAAGCCGGTGGCGTCGGTGAACAGGGCGCGCAGGCGGCGCTCACTGATGTGCAGCCGGGCCGCGGTCGCGGAGACGGTGGTGTCGGCCAGTAGACGCGCCGCCTCTTCGAGCCGCTCCGACGGTTCCGGGCGGTCGGCCAATGCTTCTTCGAGAGCGGTGACCGGGTCGGCGGCGAGCCGGTCGATGTCCAGGCCCGGTAGTTCGCCAAGCGGCAGGACACCGTCGGCGAGGCCGTTCAGCGAAGGGAGCCGAAGGCCGCACTCTGATCGCTCGACGGTCCCGAAGGTAAGGTGTCGACGCACCGCTTCCGCCGTACCCCGCGCAGCCGTGGGTACGTCGGCTCCGGACGCCGTCGCGAACGCAGCGGCAGACCCGGGCGGCGGACTATCGTGTCCGGTTCGGGTGGCGGCCGCCTCGCGCGGCACGAGGAGCGGTCGTTCGGCGGGGGGCGTGCATGCTGAAGGGGCTGGCCCAGTGGGGTCAAGAGCTCTACTGGACGAG
>NZ_JBIVVI010001701.1:0-1400 GCF_044757675.1 Kitasatospora sp. NPDC091257 | reverse complement strand
GGGGCCGGGGGCGAGGTGGGGGTGGTCGTGGGCGAGGGCGTCGGGCAGGACGGTGGCCAGGTCGGTGCGCCGGACGATCTCGGTGAGGGCCTGGACGGAGTTGGCCTCGACCGTGATCCGCGGGGCGGCCCGGTGGCGGGCGAAGTAGCCGTCGATGTGCGCCCGGGTGGCGAAGTCGCCGCTGAGCAGGGCGAGTTGTTCCTCCTTGAGGGCGTGGACCGGTAGCGGGTCGGGCAGCGTCGGGGCGCGCGAGGTGCCAGTGACGAGGCTGAGGGTCTCGGTGAACAGCGCGGTGGCGGTGATGCCGGGCGGGTGGGTGCCGGCGAAGGCGATGCCGAGGTCCAGGTCGTCGGCGAGCAGCGCGGCCTCGATGCGGTCCTGGGTGGTCTCCGTCAGGGTGAGGCCGACGCCGGGGTGGCGGGCGTGGAGCTCGGCGGTGAGCGGGCCGACCAGGTAGGCGGTGAAGGTGGGGGTGACGCCCAGGCGCAGGTGGCCGCGGGAGAGGTCCTGGACGTCGTGGACGGCGCGTTCGGCGGCGGCCAGGTCGCGCAGCGCGCGCCGGGCGTGGTCGGTGTAGACGGCGCCGGCGTCGGTGAGCCGCACGGTGCGGCCGGTGCGGTCCAGCAGCTGCACGCCCAGGGTCTTCTCCAGCTGCCTGATCTGCTGGGAGAGCGTGGGCTGGGAGATGTGCAGCTCCTCGGCGGCGCGGGTGAAGTTGCCGTGTTCGGCGACGGCGAGCAGATAGCGCAGGTGACGCAGTTCGGGAGCGGCCATGGAACAGACTATAGATGCGACCAATGACTTCTATGTCCGACAGCTCTTGGACACTATAGGCACAGGTCATGCATGGTGGATCTCACCGGCCCACCGGGGCCGGCCACCACCCGAAGGGAGTGACCAGTGCAGGACCTCACCGACGGCGTCGCCCGTTTCCAGCGGGACGTCTTCCCGGCCAAGGCGGAGCTCTTCGCCCACCTGGCCACGCACCACACCCCGGACACCCTGTTCATCGGCTGCTCCGACGCCCGCGTCGTCCCCGAGCTGATCACCGGCACCGAGCCGGGCGACCTGTTCGTCATCCGCACCGCCGGCAACCTGGTGCCCGCCCACACACCCGAGGCCGACGGCGTCGCGGCCAGCATCGAGTACGCCGTCGCCGCACTCGGCGTGCGGGACATCGTCGTCTGCGGCCACTCCGCCTGCGGCGCGATGACCGCCCTCGCCGAGGGCCACGACCTCAGCGGCGCCCCCGCGGTCGCCACCTGGCTGCGCCACGCCGACGCCTCCGTGGCCCGCACCTCCGCCGACGGCGACGTCCCCGCCCTGGTCCGCCAGAACGTGCTCGCCCAGCTGGCGAACCTGGCCACCCACCCCTCGGTCGCCCGCGCCCTCGCCGGGGG
>NZ_JBIVVI010001700.1:0-1402 GCF_044757675.1 Kitasatospora sp. NPDC091257 | reverse complement strand
CCCTCCTCCTCCAGTGGCCACCCCGACATTTCGTCTTTCCACCACTGTCGACACGGATCATGGGGGTGTCTGCGAACCACACAGAAAGCGAACGGGATGCAACGTCACAACGCCTACCGCATAGGGCGAACCACCCGAAGAACAGCGGCCGTTCTGACCGTCGCGGTCGCCGTAAGCGTCGCCGCGCTGGGCCAGGTACCCGCCTTTGCCGACACGGGAAGTCCCTCCACTCCTTCTCAGGCCGGCACTCCTGAACAATCCGCCGTCCTGAAAGCACGCCAGAGCGGGAAGTCCGTCGAGGTCTCCGAGCGACAGGACGAGACGACCGACCTCCTGGCGAACCCGGACGGCAGCTTCACCACCCGCCGGCACGCGAGGCCGGTCCGTGCCAAGGTCGCCGGGCAGTGGCAGCCGGCCGACGCCACGCTGGAGCGCCGTAACGACAGGACCATCGCCCCGAAGGCGGCCGTCTTCCCGATGACGTTCTCAGCCGGCGGCAGCAACGCTCCGCTGGCCACGATGCAGAAGGACGGCAAGTCCCTCGCCATCACCTGGCCGACACCGCTGCCGCAACCCGAGCTCAACGGCAGCACGGCCCTGTACCGAGAGGTGCTGCCCGGGGTGGACCTGAAGATCCTCGCCGAGGCCGACGGCTTCTCCCACCAGCTGGTCGTCAAGACCCGCCAGGCCGCGGACGATCCGCACCTGACCCAGGTCATCTACGGCCTGAAGACCGCGGGCATCGCCCTCGACGCCGGCAAGGACGGGCGGATCACCGCAACCGACGCCGCCGGTGGCACGGTCTTCACCGCGGAGGCCCCGAGGATGTGGGACTCCCACACCCCGGCTGCTGCTGCCCAGCAGCAGCCCACCCCCGCTCCCACACCCTTGGCCAAGAACATGCCGGCGGCGGCCCCGCGGTCCGCCGACAGCACCCCGCCGTCGAACCCGGCCGAGCCCGGTGCCACCCCACACGCTCCGAAGACGATGGCCACCGAGATCAGCTCGGACACGCTGCGGCTGACGCCGGACGCCGACCTGCTGCACGGTGCGGACACCGTCTTCCCGGTCGTCATCGACCCGACGTTCACCGACGGCTGGCGCAACCGCTGGGCGGTCGTCTACTCCGCCACGCCGGGCGCCGCCTACCCGGACGGGAACGGCTGGAACTCCGACAATCCGCCGGACGAGCCTCGCGTCGGCTACAACGGCAGCGGCAACACCCGCTCCTACTTCGAGATGAACACCCGCGGCCTGGCCGGCGCCACGATCATGTCGGCGACCTTCCACGTCGAGGAGACCCACTCCTGGGGCTGCGACCCGGCCGCGGCGGGCAACACCGAACTCTGGGCGACCGGCCCCATCAACACCACGACGCCGACCTGGAACAGCCAGGCCCCCT
>NZ_JBIVVI010001699.1:0-1407 GCF_044757675.1 Kitasatospora sp. NPDC091257 | reverse complement strand
CCGAGCGGGTGATCCCCGGGCCTCCGACCCCCGGGCCACCGATGCGGCGGCCGCCGACGTCCTGTCCGGCCATCCGCTGTTCGCCCGCCTGGCCCGGACCGGCCAGCGGCTTCGACAGGGGGACCGCGACCGCCCCTGGGTGCTGGACGCCGCAGTGGTGGCCGTCGCCTTCCTGCTGTTCTGCCTGCCCGACCTCTTTCCCGGTCACGTCGAGGCCGGCGGGCGCGAGCACCGGATCGTGCTCGCCCGGCTGCCGCTGCCGCAGACCCTGGCCCTGCAGGCCGGCCTGGTGCTGCCGCTGCTGTGGCGCCGCCGACGGCCCACGGCGGCCTTCGCCACGATCATGGCCGTCTTCGTCCTGCAGTGGTCGCTGGACGTCGGTCTGCGCGCCGACGCCGCCCTGCTGGTCGCCCTTTACAGCCTGGCGCTGCACGGCCGGCTGCGGCACCTGGCGTGGTCGTGTGCGGCCATGGCGGTGGCCGTGGCCCTGGTCGCGGTGGCCGTCTCCGGTGCTGGGCTGCCGGTCGGCGACGCCCTGTTCTTCCTGTTCAGCGCCGCGACGGCGGCCGTGGCCCTGGGCATCGCGGTGCGCGTCCGGCGCGCCCAGCTCGCCGGGCTGCGGGAGCGGGCCGCCCGGCTGGAGATCGAGCGCGACCAGCGCAGCCGGCTGGCCACCGCGACCGAACGTGCCCGGGTGGCCCGGGAGATGCACGACATCGTCGGCCACAACCTGTCCGTCATCGTCACCCTGGCCGACGGCGGCGCGTACGCGGCGCAGGCCAACCCCGAACGCGGCAGGGAGGCCCTGCTGCTGATCGGGGACACCAGCCGGCAGGCGCTCGGCGAACTGCGGCGGATGCTCGGCGTGCTGCGCGACCAGGGGGACCAGGCTGCCGAGTACACGCCGCAGCCCGGCATCGCCGACCTCGACGGGCTGTGCGCCCGCATCCGCGCCGCCGGCCCCCAGGTGGTGTACACGGCCGCCGGCGCCCTGGACCGACCGGACCGCGGGGTCCAGCTGATGGCCTACCGCATCGTCCAGGAGGCGCTCACCAACGCCCTCAAGCACGCGGGGCCCGAGACCCGCGCCCATGTGACGCTGACCGTCGACGCCGAGCGGCTGCGGATCCGCGTCGAGGACACCGGCCGGCCCGGCGGCCCTCGCTGGCACGGTCGCACGGACGGGTACGGCCACGGCCTGGCCGGGATGCGCGAACGCGCGGCCCTGTACGGCGGCACCGTCACGGCTGGTCCCGTCCCCGGTGCAGGATGGACCGTGGAGGCCGTTCTGGACCTCACCCCAGGCCCGGACCCCACCTCCGGCGCGGACCCGACCGGCGCGGACCCGACCGGCGCGGACCCGATTGGCGCGGGCCCCACCGAGGACCCGGGTCCCGGAACGGACCC
>NZ_JBIVVI010001698.1:0-1408 GCF_044757675.1 Kitasatospora sp. NPDC091257 | reverse complement strand
TCAACCCGCGCGGGGCGGACGGACGTCGACGGTGAGGAAGGCGGGGCGGCGGGCGGCGAAGAGGAGGACGGCGGCGACGCAGGCGAGGCCGCCGGTGATCACGGAGGTGGCGGGGTTGGTGAGGGCGGCGACGGTGCCGGACTCGAAGTCGCCGAGGCGGGGGCCGCCGGCCACGACCACGATGAAGATGCCCTGGAGGCGGCCGCGCATCTCGTCCGGGGCCGCGACCTGCATCATCGTGTTGCGGAAGATCATGCTGACGGTGTCGGCGCAGCCGGCGACCGCGAGCAGCAGGAGGCCGAGCCAGAGGTTGTGGAGGGCGCCGAAGGCCGCGATGGCCAGGCCCCAGGCGGCGACGGCGGCGAGGATGGCGGCGCCCTGGCGGTGCACGCGGCCGACCCAGCCGGAGAAGAGCGCGCCGATCAGGGCGCCGACGGCCGGGGCGGAGACCAGCAGGCCGACGGTGCCGGCGTCGCCGCCGTAGAAGGTGACCGCGATGGCCGGGAAGAGGGCGCGCGGCATGCCGAAGACCATGGCGGCCAGGTCGGCGAGGAAGCTGGTTCGCAGGTTGGGCTGGTCGCGCAGGAAGCGGAGGCCGTCCAGGACGGAGGCACGGCCCTTGCGTTCGCCGAGCGGCCGCATGGCGGGCAGGCGCCACATCGCGTAGAGGGTGCCGGTGAAGGCGACGGTGTCGATCAGGTAGGCGGCCTGGGCGCCGTAGGTGCCGATGAGGACGCCGCCGAGCATCGGGCCGACGGTGAGGCCGAGGTTCATGCTGACGGTGTTCAGGGCGTTCGCCGCCGGGAGTTGGTGGCTGGGCACCAGGCGGGGAATCATCGCGGACCGGGCGGGCGAGCTGATCGCGAAGAACCCGGCCTGGGCGGCGACAGCGGCGTACAGGACGGCGACCAGCCCGAGGCCGGCCAGTGCCTGCGCGGCCAGGGCGGCGGAGACGACGGCCAGACCGGCCGAGCCGATCAGGCCCAGCCTGCGCCGGTCGACGGTGTCGGCGATCGCGCCGCCGTAGAGGCCGAAGGCGACCAGCGGGACGAGGGAGAAGATGCCGACCAGGCCGGTCGCGAAGGCGGAGCCGGTCAGTTCGTAGACCTGGACGGAGACGGCGACGGCCGTCATCTGCTGGCCTATGGAGGAGATGGCCTGCCCGGCCCAGACCCGGCGGTAGTCGGGGTGGTCGCGCAGCGGGCTGAGGTCGGCGAACGCCCGCCGGTACCAGGGTGAGCCGGCCGCCGGTCCCGGCCCGGGTCCGCCTCCCGGCCCGGGATCGGGTTCTGACTCGGCGGCGGAGTGCGAGGGGGCGGCGTCCAGTGTCGTCCACGCCTGCGGCGAGTCGACGATCAGGAACATCCGCTGCTCCACGCAGAGTGCCTGGGCGGCCGAGACGACCGTG
>NZ_JBIVVI010001697.1:0-1409 GCF_044757675.1 Kitasatospora sp. NPDC091257 | reverse complement strand
GCCAGGCCCCGGACGTCCGGGTGAACCTCGGGCTCCCCCTGGTCGGGCCGGAGGTCGTCGGGCTCCGCTCGCTCCACCTCTACGCGCTCAAGGGCATCTGCGCCTACGCCCACCACGCCGACGTGCTCGGCCGCCGCAGCGCCGAGGTCCTCGGCGGCGTCGAGGACGCCCTCGCCTACCTGGCCGGCGAGCCGACCGACCCCGCCGAGCTGCTGGAGCGCGCCGTCGGCCTCGGCCGGCTGAACCTCGCCGCGATCGAACTGCTCGACGCCGCCAACACCGGCACCTACGGCCCCCAGCAGCCCACCACGGTGCGCACCACCCCCGTCGCCGGAAAGGCGATCCTGGTCAGCGGCCACGACCTGCGGGACCTGGAAGCCGTCCTGGTGCAGACCAGGGACCAGGGCATCAACGTCTACACCCACGGCGAGATGCTCCCCGCCCACGCCTACCCGCTGCTCAAGGCCCACCCGCACCTGGCCGGCAACTACGGCGGCGCCTGGCAGGACCAGCAGCAGGAGTTCGCCGCCTTCCCCGGCCCGATCCTGATGACCTCCAACTGCATCATCGAACCGCACGTCAGCTACCGCCGCCGGATCTACACCGCCGGACCGGTCGGCTGGCCCGGCGTCCGGCACCTCGCCGACCACGACTTCCGTCCGCTGATCCAGGCCGCCCACGCCCTGCCCGGATTCCCGGAGACCGCCGCCGAGGAGGAGGCCGTCACCGTCGGCTTCGGCCGGGACGCCGTGCTCGCGGTCGCCGACCAGGTGGTCCACGCCGTGCGGCAGGGCATCATCCGTCACTTCTTCCTGATCGGCGGCTGCGACGGCCCCACCCCCGGACGCGACTACTACACCGACTTCGCCCTCGGCGCGCCCCGGGACAGCGTGGTGCTCACCCTCGGCTGCGCCAAGTACCGCTTCAACCGGCACGACTTCGGCGAGATCGCGGGCCTCCCCCGGCTGCTGGACCTCGGCCAGTGCAACGACACCTACTCCGCCATCCGGATCGCCACCGCGCTGGCCGACGCCTTCGAGTGCGAGGTCAACGACCTGCCGCTCACCCTGGCGCTGTCCTGGACCGAGCAGAAGGCCGTCGCCGTGCTGCTCACCCTGCTCGCCCTGGGCATCCGCAACATCCACCTCGGCCCCTCGCTGCCCGGCTTCCTGACCCCCGCCCTGGTCGACGAGCTGGTGAAGCGGTTCGACCTGCGGGTGATCGGCGACCCGGCGGCCGACCTGGCCGCGGCCCTCGAACGGACGGCGTCATGAGCACCGCCGACCCGGTGGAGGCGACCGGCTCGCACCCCGTCACCCTCACCACCAGCGACGGCGGCCGGCTGGAGTTCGACTGCGCCCCCGGCCGCAGCGTCCTGGAGGCCGCGGCGGAGGCCGGCGCCGCCCTCC
>NZ_JBIVVI010001696.1:0-1410 GCF_044757675.1 Kitasatospora sp. NPDC091257 | reverse complement strand
GCTGGGCTCCATCCGGCAGCGTTCGCTGGTGCTGCCCCCGGCGGCACCCGACGGCTCGCGGGTGCGCGAGAGCCTCGCCCCCGCCGTCCCGCTGCTGCCGGCCCCGCACTCCGGCGGCTGCCCGTTCGGCCCGCCGCCCGCGTACTCCGAGGCCGCCGCCACCGGGCCGGTGACCAGGGCCGAGCTGCCCGACGGCGACCTCTGCTGGCTGGTCACCGGCTTCGCCGAGGTCCGCACCGTGCTGTCCGACCGCCGGTTCAGTGCCGACATACGCCACCCGGCCTTCCCGCTGCTGGTCGCCGGCGCTCGCGAGCTGATCACCGACAATCCGGACTTCCTGCGGCTCGACGACCCCGAGCACGCCCGCCAGCGCCGCATCATCACCGGGGAATTCCTGGTCAAGCGGGTGGAGGCGCTGCGCCCGGAGATCCAGCGGATCGTGGACGAGGCACTGGACCGGATGACCGCGGGCCGGACCACGGCCGACCTGGTCACCGACTTCGCGCTGCCGGTGCCCTCGCTGGTGATCTGCCTGCTGCTCGGCGTGCCGTACGAGGACCACGACCGCTTCCAGAGCCTGAGCCGCACGATGCTCAGCCGGGAGAGCACCGTGGAGCAGCTCCGGGAGGCCCAGGAGGAGGTCCGCGACTACCTTCGCGACCTGACGGCCCGCAAGCGCGCACAACCGGAGGACGACGCCCTCAGCCGACTCGCGGCGCGGGACGACCTGACCCCGGACGACGTGGCCGGCATGGGCGTACTGCTGCTGATCGCCGGGCACGAGACGACCGCGAACATGATCTCGCTGTCGACCGCGCTGCTGCTGGAGCACCCCGAGCAGATCCCCGGCCTGGCCGACCCGGCCACCCTGCCGGGCGCGGTGGAGGAGCTGTTGCGGCTGCTGACCATCGTGCACACCGGCCTGCCCCGGGTGGCGCTGGAGGACGTGGAGCTGGGCGGCGTCACCGTCCGGGCCGGGGAGGGCGTGATGGCGATGCTCTCCACCGCCAACCGGGACGAGGCGGTGTTCGGCGGCGCCGGCCATCGGGCGACGGACGAGCTGGACCTGGACCGGGACGCCCGGCGGCACCTGGCGTTCGGCTTCGGCGTACACCAGTGCCTGGGCCAGCCGCTGGCCCGCGCCGAACTCCAGATCGCCCTGGAGACGCTGTTCCGCCGACTGCCGGGGCTGCGGCTGCGGCTGCGGCTGACCGGCGAGCGCGAGTTCCGTACCGAGTCGTTCATCTACGGGATGCGGTCACTGCCCGTGACCTGGTGAGCGGGGCCCACTGGAGAACTCTCACTGGAGTACTAAGGCCAATACTGGTGATTTAGGTTGATTTCCGGCTGGTTGGGCTGGCTTTCGTGGGCCCGACCAGCCGGATCGTGGGGGCCTGGGGTGGGGGCAGG
>NZ_JBIVVI010001695.1:0-1414 GCF_044757675.1 Kitasatospora sp. NPDC091257 | reverse complement strand
CCCCTGTACGTCACCATGGAACCCCGCACCACCGGCAAGGCACCCATCAGCTACGACCAAAGCACCCTGGAACGCCTCGTCGAAGCACACATCCCCGCCTCGCTCACCTACCAGATCGTCCCGTCCACCGACCACATCGCCCTCTATGACGATCCCTACTGCACCGGACGAGCCTGGCTCGTCTACAGCGACACCCCCGACCTCCAGGTCCTGAACGCCGACAATCGCGCCTCATCCGCCTGGAACAGAACCAGCAGCGTCATCGCCCTCTACAAAGACACCAACTTCCTGGGCACCAACGAATTCATCCAACCCAACAGCAAAGCAGACCAGCTCAACCTGGACAACCAGGCCTCCTCCCTCAGATTCCTCACCAACGTCCCCGCCGACGCCTGGGGCCTGTACGACCAACGCGGCGGAGCCAACGGCAGCGGTCAACTCATCGGCGTCTACCACGGCACCAGGACCAACCTCCTCAACACCGCCGGCGGCAAGGCCCTGTCCCTGGTCAACAACACCAGCCACACCCTGCAGCTCTTCAACGCCGACCGCAGCACCTTCCAGATGGTCTACCCCGGCCTGACCGCAGACCTCCTGGACATCAACCTCGTTCACGCCCTCGACTCCGTCGTCGACCACGCCACCGTCCCCAACGGCGCCTACTGCCTCTACGAAGAGGTACAGCAAGGCGGAAAGTCCTGGCTGTTCTGGGACGACTCCGACCAGCCCATCGACCTGACCGACCCACAGATCGCCGCCCACCCCGTCTGCTCCGTCTACAACAACACCACCCGCACCCTCCAACTCCTCAACCAAACCGGAGACGACCAGCTCTTCTACCCCCAGGCCTACAACAGCGTCAGCACCGCCCTCAACCAGACCACCACCACCGCCACCCTCTACGACGGCCCACCCGACCGGTGCTTCTGCCTCTACGAAGGACCCGCACAAACCGGCAGGCAATGGGTGTTCAAGGACACCGAAGCCCTCACCCACCTCGACAACCCCACCATCAACGCCGCCAACGCGATCTCCTCCGCCAGCAACAAGACCATTTACACCCTGGAACTCTTCCAGAACAACGACGGCACCGGCACCAGCCAACTCATCTACCCCCAAAACCAGGTCGACATCACCACCCCCGGCCTCGACAACACCGCGAACAGCGTCAACCTCTACCACACCCCACCCCCGAACTACTTCGCCCTCTATTCAGACTTCAACCAGAGTGGAATGCAGTGGGTGTTCAAGGACACCGAAGCTCTCACCCACCTCGACAACCCCACCATCAACGCCGCCAACGCGATCTCCTCCGTCGACAACAAGACCATTTACACCCTGGAACTCTTCCAGAACAACGACGGCACCGGCACCAGCCAACTCATCTACCCCCAAAACCAGGTCGACATCACCA
>NZ_JBIVVI010001694.1:0-1415 GCF_044757675.1 Kitasatospora sp. NPDC091257 | reverse complement strand
GCCTGCACCAGGGCGACGGTGAGTGCCGTCCCGGTGGGCAGGGCCGGGTGGTCGGGGTGGGGCCGGTCGTCGGCGGCCAGCAGCGACAGCACGCCCGTCGGGACGCGGTCGCCGAGGGCGGTGGCGAGCGTGTCCGCGAGGTCCGTGCGGCGAACGGCGTCGGCGGTGAGTTCGGCCGTGACGACGGTGGCGCCCGCTTCGGTGAGGGCGAGCAGCGGGCCGCGTACCCGTGCGTCGTCGTCGTGTCCGGCGGGCAGGACGACGAGCCAGGTGCCGGCGGCGGGGGTGGCGGCCGGCGGGTCGGGCAGGGGCTGCCAGCCGATGCGGTAGCGCCAGGAGTCGATGACGCTCTCGTCGCGCCGCTGTTTGCGCCAGCCTCGCAGGGCGGGCAGGACAGGGGCGAGGGCGTCCTCGTCGACGGCGAGGTGGGCGGCGATCTCGGCCGGGGCGTCGTGGTCGACCATGTGCCAGAAGGCCGTGTCGTGCGGGTCGGCGGCGGCCGGTCCGGTGCCGGGCGCCGCCTCCGGCTCCAGCCAGTAGCGCCGCAGCTGGAAGGGGTATCCGGGCAGGGCGGTCGGGCGGGCGCCGGTGCCGGCGTACACCGCGGACCAGTCGACGGCCGCGCCGGCCACCCAGAGTTCGGCGGCCGAGCGCAGGGCCCGGCGCAGTCCGCCGTCGTCGCGGCGCAGGGTGCCGACGACCACGGGCGGCTCCTCGGCGCCGGTGGCCTCGGCGGTGTCCTGGAGGGCCATGGTCAGCACCGGGTGCGGCGACACCTCGACGAAGACCTCGTGGCCCTGTTCGATCAGGGAGCGGACGGCGGCGTCGAAGCGGACGGTCCCGCGGAGGTTGCGGTACCAGTAGTCGGCGTCCATGACCGTGGTGTCGAGCCGGTCGCCGGTGACGGTGGAGAACAGCGGAATCCGGGCCGGGAGCGGGCGTACGCCGGCCAGCGCGGCCAGCACCTCGGACCTGATCCCTTCGACCTGGGCCGAGTGCGAGGCGTAGTCCACGGGTACGGACCGGGCCCGTACGCCCTGTGCGGCGCAGTGGGCGAGCAGGTCGGCCAGGGCCTGGGTCCCGCCCGAGACCACCACGGCGGCGGGCCCGTTGACGGCGGCCACCGACAGCTTCTCGGCCCAGGGGGCGATCTCGGCGCGGACCCGGTCCTCGGGCAGGGACACCGCGACCATGCCGCCGAGTCCGGCCAGCGCCCGGATGGCCCGGCTGCGCAGGGCGACGACCTTCGCCCCGTCCTCCAGGCTCAGCGCTCCCGCCACCACGGCGGCGGCGATCTCGCCCTGGCTGTGCCCGACCACGGCGTCGGGCCGGACGCCCCAGGACTCCCAGTGCGCGGCCAGTGACACCATCACCGCCCACAGCACCGGCTGCACCACGTCCACCCGTTCCAGGGA
>NZ_JBIVVI010001693.1:0-1417 GCF_044757675.1 Kitasatospora sp. NPDC091257 | reverse complement strand
GTGCGGACCCCCGTCGGGCAGCTCCCGGCCGCACCGCCCGCCGTCGCGCTCCCCACTGCCGGACTCCCCGCCGTCGGCCAGGACGGGACCGCCGGCCGACCGCCGCTCACCAGCCGGGAGGTCGCGCTGGTCCGGGCCGGCCTCGCCGCCGTCGAGCCGGACGCCGACCGGGCCACCGCGCACTTCTTCGCGCTGCTCTTCCTGCGCCACCCCGAGCTCCGCCCCTCCTTCCCCGCCGCCATGGACGTCCACCGCGACCGGCTGTTCCGCACCCTGCTGGCCGTCGTGCGCGAGATCGACCAGCCGGTGGCCCTGCGCGCCACGCTGACCGGGCTCGGCCGTGACCACCGTCGGTACGGCATGCTGACCGGGCACGACGCCGCGGTGGAGGAGTGCCTGGTGGCGACGCTGGCCCGGTACGCGGGCGGCCACTGGGGCGCCGAGGCCGAATCGGCCTGGCGCCGCGCCTACCGGATGATCTCCTCGGCCGTGATCGAGGCCGCCGAGGAGGACGCCCGCACCTCGCCGCCCTGGTGGCAGGGCGAGATCGTCCGGCACGAGCGCCGCACCCGGGACGTCGCGGCGATCACCGTCCGCCCGGACCAGGCGTACCCGTTCCGGGCCGGGCAGTACGCCGCTCTGGAGACGCCCTGGTGGCCGAGGGTCTGGCGGCAGTACTCCTTCGCCGGTGCGCCCCGCCCGGACGGGCTGCTGACCTTCCACGTCAAGGCCGTCCAGGCGGGCTGGGTGAGCAACGCGCTGGTCCACCGGGCCGCGCCCGGGGACGTGCTGCGGCTCGGTCCGGCGGCCGGCTCGATGACCGTCGACCACGCGGCGGGACCGGACCTGCTCTGCCTCGGCGGGGGCACCGGCATCGCGCCGATCCGCGCCCTGGTCGAGGAGGCGGTCGAGCACGGCGTGTCCGGCCGCCGGGTCGAGGTGTTCTACGGGGCCCGCCGGGCCGAGGAGCTGTACGCGCTGGGCGAGCTGCGCGAACTGGCCGCGCGGAACCGGTGGCTGACGGTCCGTCCGGTGCTGTCCGGCGGCGCCCCGGCGGGTGTCCTGCTGCCCGGGGGCCTGCTGCCCGGCGGGCCGCTGACCGGCGAACTGCCCGAGGTGGTGAGCCGGTTCGGCCCGTGGACCGGGCGCGAGGCGGTGCTCAGCGGGCCGCCCGCGATGGTGCGCACGGGCGTCGGGGCACTGCTGCGGGCCGGGGTGCCGGCCGAGCGGATCCGGCACGACCCGGTCGGCGACCCGACCGCGGGTTGATCACCCGAGGTCGGGTGCGAGGAGCGCGCGGATGCCCTCGATGTTGGCCGCCAGGTATGAGTTCGCGCGGCAGCCGCCCGGTGCGGCGCAGCTCCGCGTAGGCGATCCGGGCGCCGCGGGCGGCCAGCCGGTACTGCACGCCGCGCAC
>NZ_JBIVVI010001692.1:0-1417 GCF_044757675.1 Kitasatospora sp. NPDC091257 | reverse complement strand
GCCCTGCTGCGTCCCCCGGCGTTGCCGCGTTCCCCGGTCCTGCTGCGTCCCCGGGATGACGGCCTCACTCCGGTGGGTGAACGGGAAGTCCCTCGAATGTCGCTTCACCGGGGGGCGTTCCTACGATCTGATCAATCGTGCGAACCCTCGGAGGCGGTCATGGCCGACAGGCGTGGAATCGCAGCTCTAGGCGGCATCTCGCTGGCCCTCGCAGTGCTGGCCCCGCTGGCCGCCTGCACGGCCGGGGGCGACGAGCCCGCCGGGCCGCACCGGATCGACGCGGCCCCGCTGGTCCACCTCTCGGCGGACGGCAAGGCCGATCCCGCCCAGCCGGTCACCGTGAGCGCCGTCCAGGGCAGCACGCTCACCGACGTCACCGTGGTCGGCCCGGACGGCCGGGTGGTCGCCGGGAAGCTCGCGGAGGACCAGCGCAGCTGGCAGACCACCGGCCGGCTGAAGGCCTCGACCGCGTACACGGTGCGGATCTCCGCCGACGACGGCAGGGGCGGCCGCGGCGACACCACCGCGAGCTTCAGCACCGTCGCCGCCCAGCGCGTGCTGACCGCCAAGCTCGGCCCGGACTCCTCCGGCACCGGCGTCTACGGGGTGGGCCAGCCGCTCACCGTGCAGCTCTCCGAGGCGGTGACGGACCCGCAGGCCCGCCAGGAGGTCGAGCGGGCCCTGACGGTCGGCTCCCAGCCCGTCGTCACCGGGGCCTGGTACTGGGTGGACGACAAGAACCTGCACTTCCGCCCGGAGGCCTACTGGCCGGCCGGCACGGCCGTCTCGCTGGCCTTCGACGGCACCGGCACCCGGATCGCGGACGGCCTCTACGGCGGTGACCGCAGCTCGCTGAAGCTGCGGATCGGCGAGCGGGTGGAGTCGGTGATCGACGCGGCCGCCCACGAGCTCACCCTGAAGCGCGACGGCGAGGTGCTGAAGACCATCCCGGTCACCACCGGCAAGCCCGGCTTCGACACCCGTAACGGCGTCAAGGTGGTGCTCGGCCAGGAGCGGTCGGTCCGGATGAACGGCGAGACCATCGGCATAGCCGCTGGCAGCACGGAGTCGTACGACCTCGACGTGAAGTGGGCCACCCGGGTGACCTGGAGCGGCGAGTACGTCCACGCGGCGCCCTGGTCGGTCGGCTCGCAGGGCATCGAGAACGTCAGCCACGGCTGCACCGGCATGAGCACCGGCAACGCCGAGTGGTTCTACCAGCACACCCGGGTCGGGGACCTGGTGACGGTGGTGAACAGCCGGGGCGGCGCGATGGAGTCCTTCGGCAACGGCTTCGGGGACTGGAACGTCGACTGGAAGGAGTGGGTCAAGCACAGCGCCTCAGGACAGCCCGTCAGCACCACCGCACCGCCCTCCCAGGCCCCCGCCGCGGGGATGATCCGCCCCGACCTCTGAC
>NZ_JBIVVI010001691.1:0-1417 GCF_044757675.1 Kitasatospora sp. NPDC091257 | reverse complement strand
GGCAGTGCGAGGGCGGCGGCGGCCGGGTCCAGGGGGGCCACCCGGAGCTGTCCGGCCTGTTCGGTGGGCAGCACCAGCTCGGTGTCGACGACGCGCAGTTCGGGGCCGAACAGGGTGGACGGCGCGGGCCGGGGCCGGTCGTCCTGGAGGGCCATGATCTCCCGCAGCACGCCGGTGAGCTGGTCGGCCATCTCCTCGGCGGAGGCGAAGCGGCGGGCCGGGTCCGGGTCGGTGGCGCGGACCAGGAAGCGGTAGTAGGACTCGTACCGGGCGAAGGCCTCGACCTGCTCGGGGCCGGGCAGCGAGTCGCGGTAGGTGCCGCTGTAGCCCTGGAAGTCGAAGGTGAGCACCGCGAGGGTGCGGGCCACGGTGTACAGGTCGGAGGCGACGGAGGGGCCGTCGGTGGCGATCTCCGGGGCCTGGTAGCCGATGGTGCCGTAGATCGGGCCGTCGTCGTCGAGCCGGCGGACCGCGCCCATGTCTATGATCTTGAGCGTGTCGCCGCTCTGGATCACGTTGTCGATCTTGAAGTCGCAGTACACCAGGCCCCGGCCGTGCAGGTACCCCAGGGCCGGCAGCGCCTCCAGCGCGTAGGCGATCGCCTGCTCGACCGGCAGCGGCTCGCGCCGGCCGTCCGCGGTGCGGCGCTCGTTGGCGATGTCCTTGAGCGACTTCCCGCCGACGTACTCCATCACGATGTAGCCGTCGGTGGCGCCGGTGCGCAGGTCCGGGTGTTCGGCGAAGTTGATGATCCGGACGATGTTCGGGTGGTCCACCTCGGCCAGGAACCGCCGCTCGGCGACGGCCACCGCGAGCGCGTCCTCGTCGCCGGTGTCCAGCAGGCCCTTGAGCACCACCCACTTGTCGTTGACCCGCCGGTCCACCGCCAGGTAGATCCAGCCGAGCCCGCCGTGCGCCAGGCAGCCCACCACCTCGTACTGCCCGCCGACCAGGTCGCCGCGGCGCAGCTTGGGCGTGAACGAGTACGGCGTGCCGCACTTGGTGCAGAAGCCGTCCGGGCGGCCCGGGCTGCCGTTCTTCTCCCGGCCCACCGGGGCCTCGCACTTGGAGCAGAACCGCTTGCGCTCGGGCACCTCGGGGTTGGCCAGCACCGCCCGGGACGGGTCGGCCGCCTCGACGGTCGGCACGGTGACCAGGCCGGCGCCCAGCCGGCTGCGGGTGCCCGCGGTGCCGCCGCCCCGGGTGGAGCGGACCGAGAGCGAGCGGCCGCTGCCGGTGCGGGTGGAGCGGTGCGAGCGGGAACGGCCGGACATCGTACGGGCCGAGCCGGTGCGGGCCGACATCGAACGGGCCGGGCCGCCGGAGCCGTGGCCGGAGCCGGTGGGGCCGGAGCCGGGGGAGACCCGGGCGGAGGGGACGTACGGCTGGGTGACACCGGTGTCGCCGCCGGGCGGGG
>NZ_JBIVVI010001690.1:0-1428 GCF_044757675.1 Kitasatospora sp. NPDC091257 | reverse complement strand
CCTCGCCGTCGCCCTCGCCGACCTCCTCCCCGTCGCCGACCTCCTCGCCCTCGCCGACCTCCTCCCCGTCGCCGACCTCCTCGCCCTCGCCGACCTCCTCGCCGACGCCGTCGCCGAGCCCGAGCCCGAGTTCGTCGCCGTCCCACTCGCCGTCCCACTCGCCGAGCCCGACGGCCACCGCCACGGCCACCGCCACCGCCACCGCCACCGCCACCGCCACCGCCACCGCCACCCACACGCACACCCACGTCCCGAGCCCGTCGGAGAGCGGCGAACTGCCGCACACCGGCGGCTCCTCCCCCGACACCCTCGTCGCGGCACTCGGAGCCATCGCCCTCCTCGGCGGCGGCACCCTCTGCTTCGTCGCCTACCGCCGACCGGGCCGGCACGGCTGACGCCCACCCGGACCCCGCTGAACGCCAGTGGCGCCGCCCCGTCGAGGGCGGCGCCACTGGCGCGTTCGGGAGCGGGCCCGGCGGCGGTCCGCGACGGCCCCGGGCCGGCCGGCGGGCGACACGCCCGGCGTCACACGGCCGTCACGTTCCCGCTGGATACTCGGAAGGCCCACCGCCCGCGCCCCGTACGACGGAGGACCACCGCAGATGACCGCCGGCCCCGACCGCCCCGCCTTTCTCCTGGTCCACGGCGCCTGGCACGGCGCCTGGTGCTGGGACGCGGTGCGCACCGCCCTCGCCGCCGACGGGTGGCGCACCCACACCGTGGACCTGCCCAGCTCCGCCGCCCACCCCGATGCCACCCGCCTCGACGGCGCCCACCCCGATGCCGCCCGCCCGGCGGGCCTGCTGGAGGACGCCGACGCGATCCGCGACCGCCTGCGGCGGATCGACGGCCCGGTGGTGACGGTCGCCCACTCCTACGGCGGCGCCCCCACCACCGAGGCCATCGCGGGCGCCGCCAACGTGGTGCGGGCGGTCTACCTCACCGCCTTCCAACTGGACGTCGGCGAAAGCGTGTTCTCCTTCCTCGGGGCTCCCGTTCCGGAGGACGACACGGGCCGCACCCCGCCGAACGCCGACGCCCGCCGCGTGCACTACACCGACGTGCCCGCCGCCGAGGCCGACCGCGCCCTGGCCCGGCTGACCCCGCAGAGCGTCCGGTCCTTCACCCAGCCGGTGACCACGGCGGGCTGGCGCACCGTGCCGTCCAGCTACATCGTGTGCGAGCACGACCGGGCCCTCGAACCGTCACGGCAGCGCGAGCTCGCCGCCCGCGCCGACACCGTCCACCGGCTGCCCAGCAGCCACGCCCCGTTCCTGTCCATGCCCGGGGAGCTCGCCACCCTGCTGGGCCGGATCGCCGGCTCCGCCGCTCCGCAGGGTGCCGACGTCCGGAGTGACGAGGGGCGTTGACGGCGGGCGGGGCGGCCCGACCGGCTCCGGGCCGCCCCGCCCCGCCCCCCCCCCCCCC
>NZ_JBIVVI010001689.1:0-1431 GCF_044757675.1 Kitasatospora sp. NPDC091257 | reverse complement strand
GTGACCGGTAGCGAGTTGCCACGCCCCTCGCTCAACAGGGGAGAAGGGCGGCCGGCGGCCAGGAAACGATGGCAGGCTCAGGTCCGCCGCAGGCTGCCACCAACGGCGCGGTAACACCGTCGGGGCCGTCGTCTGCACCGGTAGGGTCCACGTGTCGGCGAAAGGCCCGCCGCTGCGCGGGGTCACACAGGGGGAGCTGCCGATGACCCGGCCGGCCCGTGCACGCGATGTCCTGTCCGGCGCCCGATGGTGGGTCGTACCTTTGACCGCCGCGGTCGGCACCGCGACGCTTCGCGCCTTCGGTCCATGGCGGGGGTGGGAACCCGGGCTCTGGGCGGTTGCGGCAACCACGGTCACCGTCTTGTGGCACATGTCCGTGCTTGGACGCATCGCGTTGGACAGCGCCCTGTTCCACGAGGTTCCCCGATGGGACTACTACGCCTACGCCGAGGTCGAACTCGGCGAAGTCCCGGCCCGGGACCGGCACGCCATCATGCGCCGCTCCCGGCAACGCGTCGAGGAGTTCACCCGGATCCACAACCTGGTCCACGTGTCGCTGGGGATCCCGGCGCCGACCCCGCACGGATACGCCGAGGCAAGCGCGCTGCAGGCCGAGGGCCGCCGTCACATCTCGATCGGGCACCGGTGGCTCAATCGCGACTCACGGCATCTTCCCGTCATCCTCGAGCACGAGCTCGCACACCTGAGGCGTAGGGACGTGTTCCGGCGCCTGTTCCGGCGTGCGGCGGGCAGCGGCCTCGCGGTGGCGGCAGCGTGGGGCGAGCCCCTACCAACAGCTGCGGCGGTGTGCGGGGCGCTACTGATGGCGGGGGTGGCGGCCGGTTGGTGGAGCGAGCTTGCCTCCGATCGGGCCGCACGACGCTCGTGCGGGTCGGTGGCAGCGGCAGCGATGTGGCGCGAGCAGATCGAGGAAGACCGTGGCATTCCGCGGCTGCGGCGCTGGGCGGTCGCCGGGCTGAGCCTGAGTTCCCATCCTCCGCTGCGTCTGAGGATGTGGCTGGCGTCGCGTGGGCGGCCGTACGGTGGTCGGATCCGCAACCATCGACGGGGAGCGAGAGAAACTGGCGCGCCGTCGGAACCGTCGGTGTGAGGGCGGCAGGGCAAGGGTCCGTAAGCGAGCAGGCCGCCCTGCGCTGCTCGTGCGGGGCGGCCTGCGCGACTGAAAGGCCGGTGGAGCGAGTCGGGCCAATCTGAATTCGCCTGCACTGTCGCCGGACGCGACGACCTGTTGCTTCTCGTGGGCAGACTCGGGCTGTCGGAGGTCGAGACCAGCCGCCTGGCCGGTGTGACTAGCAGGACGGTGCGCAAGGCAGCTGGCTAGTGCCGCATCAGACTGCGTTCGCCCCGTTGTGACGCATCGCTCGGTTGCCGCCAGGTGGCAACCGAGCGGCCAGAATGATCACGTGGCTG
>NZ_JBIVVI010001688.1:0-1433 GCF_044757675.1 Kitasatospora sp. NPDC091257 | reverse complement strand
GGTTCGCGACAGGGGGAGGGCGGGGTTGTGGACGTGAGGGTGCGCGGCAGGCGTTGGGCGGTGGTGGTGGCGTTGATCGCGGTCGTGGTGTCGGGGTGCTCCGCGGGGGAGGGTGAATCCGACTATCCGTTGCCGTACAAGCGGCGGGACGCATCGGTTCTGCGCCGCATCGCGCTCGCCGACCCGTCCACGAAGAACACGGTCGTGGCGGCGGATGACCGTACGATCACGATGGAGGTCTCCTGGAGCGGCTGCGACTACAAGCCCGACCTGGTGGCACGGGAGACGGACAAGCAGGTCGCACTACTGCTCAGGCGCCGTGACGCTTCGGGTCCGGACGTCGGGTGCGAGGACGGCGGCATCGCCGAGCTGAAGGTCGTCCTGCGTCAGCCACTCCGCCCCCGGGCCCTGACCGACACCCTCACCGGCGAACCCGTCCCCCACACCCATGCCTGACAACAGCCCGCGAAGGCTCAGGCCCGGCTCGTAAGGGCGCAGCGGGGATGATGGCCTCTGGGGCGTCGGCCCCGCACACGTGGGGCCCCGGATTCGAACTGAATGGATTGGCGCACTCTGCGCCCAATCACAGCAGGTCAGGAAGTGTCGGCCCCGCGCCCGCGGGGATAGCTCCGCCGCCCAGCTTCTGGCCGGTGCCTAACGGATGTCGGCCCCGCGCCCGCGGGGATAGCTCCCAGATTGCGTACGTGCTCAACGGCGGTGGTGAGTCGGCCCCGCGCCCGCGGGGGTGACCCCCAAGCCGTGACCTCTCGCGAGGTGTGCCTCCCATCAGCCCAGCCCGCTCGGGGGGCGGCCCGGAGCACTGACAGTTCGTCACCGATTTCGGAAAGTGACCGCCTGTCCCGGTTCGGCGCGCGGGCGGCACAGCAGAGGAGACCCACTGATGGAGAGCACCGTGCAGGCCCCCGCCGGACCGTGACCCCGGCCCCGGCCGATCCGCCGCCCGAACCTCCCCGCGCGGCTGCACCGTCGCCTACAGTGAGAGCTTCTTGCGGACGGGACCGGGTGACGGCACGAGCGGGGAGGGGGCCGGAGTGGAGCGACGCGTGCGTCGGACCGCGGCGGCCGCGCTGTCCTGGGCGTTCCTCGCGGCCTGGGCCGTCTGCCAGGTCCTCCTCGGCACGGCGACGGGCGCGGCGCAGCCGGCTCCCGGCGCGCCGCCCGCCGTCGCCGCCCCGGCCGCCCCGGCCGCTGTACGGCTCGGCCCGGCGGGCGCGGAGGTCCGGCGCTCCGCGGACCGCCCCGGCTCCGACGTCGCCCAGCGGCAGTCGGCCGCCGCCGAGCCCGGCGTCCGGTTGCCCGCGCTCCCGCCGGCCGTGCTCCCGGTCGACTGGACGGACGCCCCCCGGTTCCGGCCCGGGGTGTACGCCGCGGGGCCGCGTCAGGAGCGGGCGCCGCCGTCCGACCGCTACGAC
>NZ_JBIVVI010001687.1:0-1435 GCF_044757675.1 Kitasatospora sp. NPDC091257 | reverse complement strand
CCCAGGAGACCGCGGCCCGGGACCGGGTCGCCGAACTCGAACGCCGCTTCGGCGACCCGGGCGACCCGGCCAACCCCGTCGGCACCGAACGGCTGCTGGCCGCCGACGAGGCCGGCGAGCTGTCCGGGGCCGGCGAACACCTGCTGGACGACCTCGGCCTGACCGCCGAATTCGTCCCCGCCGAACTCGGCGGGCGGCTCACCCGGATCGACACCCTGGCCCGCACCCTGCGGCCGGTCTTCCGGCGCGACGTCGCACTCGGCCTCGGCTACGGCGTCACCTCGTTCATGGCGGCCGTCAACGTCTGGACCGCGGGCAGCGCGCAGCAGCGCGCCCGGCTGGCCGACCTGCTGCTCGGCGGCGCCAAGGTCTCGGTCGCCTACCACGAGCTGGCGCACGGCAACGACTTCCTGCGCAACGACTTCCGGGCCCGGCCCGAGCCCGGCGGCTACCGGCTGCACGGCCGCAAACAGGTCATCAACAACGCCGACCGGGCCGCCGCCTTCGCGCTGTTCGCCCGCACCGACGACGCGCCCGGCGCCCGCAGCCACTCGGTCCTGCTGGCGGAGCGCGACCAGCTCGACCCGGCCCGCTTCGCCACCCTGCCCCGGTACCCCACCGCCGGGGTGCGCGGCTGCCGGATCTCCGGCCTGGACTTCGACGACTGCCCCGTCCCGGCCGCCGCCCTGGTCGGCGAGCAGGGCCAGGGCGCGGAACTGGCGCTGCGCTCCTTCCAGATCACCCGCAGCGTCCTGCCCGGGATGGCGCTCGGAGCCGCCGACACCGGCCTGCGCACCGTCGTCGGGTTCGCCCTGGGCCGGCGCCTCTACCGGCGCCCGGTCGCGGAGATCCCGCACGCCCGCTCCACCCTCACCGGCGCCTTCCTGGACCTGCTGGTCTGCGACAGCCTCTCGCTGGTCGGAACCCGCGCCGTGCACCTCCTGCCGGAGGAGACCAGCGTGTCCGCCGCCGTCGTCAAGTACCTGGTGCCCAAGGTGCTGACGGAGATCATGCACGACCTGTCGATCGTGCTCGGCGCCCGCTTCTACCTCCGCGACGGCGAGTTCGGCGCCTTCCAGAAGCACCTGCGCGACCTCCCGGTGCTCAGCCTCGGCCACGCCGGCTCGGCGGCCTGCCAGGCCACCGTCGTCCCGCAGCTGGCCAGGCTCGCCCGGCGGGCCTGGTTCACCGGCGACGAGGCGCCCGCGGCGCTCTTCGAGACCCGCACGGACCTGCCCGGGATCCCCTTCGACCGGCTCACCCTCGCCGCCGGACGGGACAGCCTCAGCGCCTCGCTGGTCGCCTCCCGCGACGACCGGCCCGACGCGACGCCCGAGGAGCGGGCCCTCCGGACCCTCACGCTCGCCATGGTCGACGAGCTGCGGCGGATCCAGCAGGACAGCCTCGCCCTCGCCCCCCAGGACCGCACCGCCCT
>NZ_JBIVVI010001686.1:0-1437 GCF_044757675.1 Kitasatospora sp. NPDC091257 | reverse complement strand
ATAGAAGGCATCAACCGACCAACGCCCTCGATCGGCAACTCGCCCGCCCGGACTGCCGCGATGAAGGCGCCCCACGAGGAGTCGGGGAAGACGAGTGCCGGGCCGTGCGGGTCCTTGGAGTCACGCACCGGAACGAGGCCGGGGAATCCGGGCGCCACCTCGATGCAGTCCCCGCCGTCGTCCCCGCTGTAGCTGCTCTTCCGCCAGATCAACACAGCCAACTCCTTGGGGAGTTCTATGCGGGAAGGTCGCCCGTACGGACGGCCGCAACGAAGGCTTCCCAGGCAGCGGCCGGGAAAACGAGGGCCGGGCCCTGCGGGTCCTTGGAGTCACGCACCGGAACGAGGCCGGGGAATCCGGGGGCTACCTCGATGCAGTCGCCGCCGTTGTTGCCGCTGTAGCTGCTCTTCCGCCAGGCGGTCACGGCGAGCTCGTTGCTCATCATCTTTGAAACCCTCCAGCGCATCGACGATCAGCCGACGCGAGTCGCTCTCTGACAGGCATTCGCCACGGAGCTGGTCGAACCGATGGTGATGCTTGGTCACACTGGCGGGATCCTCATTGAGATGCCCCCGATCGAGGCTCTCCGAGTAGACCAAGCGCTGCCCATCCGGCAGCTCCAGCAACACCATAGCCGTGTTGATCAGAGCCTGCCGACTTGAGAACAGCGCTACATGGATGACGATGTTCGGGAGCTGGGCCACCCGCAACAGGTGCTCCATCTGGCTTCTCATCACGCCAGGCCCTCCGATAACCGTCCGGATGGCGCTCTCATCGAGAATGACGACCAGCAGCGGCCCATTGGGCGCCAGAAATCGACTCTGTCGACTGAGTCGAGCATTGGTCAGCTCTTCGATCTCCTCCGGATTGCCAGCTGCATCGCCAGTGGCGAAGAGCGCTCGCGCGTACTGCGGGCACTGCAACAGCCCGTGCACCACGCCATCCTGGTACACCCGAACCCCGACCGAGATGGCCTCCAGGTCCACGTGATCCCGGAACCAGTCCGGGTGCTCGATCGACGCATTCCAGTCGACCCGCCCGTACAGCCGCATGAGCAGGTCACCGGTGTTCAGCAGTTGCCCGAGCTCCTCGACCTCCTCGACCGAGGGCCTCCGCTGCCCGCTCTCCGTCCGCGAGATCACCGTCCGGTCGAGGTGGAGCAGCTTGCCCAGCTCCTCCTGGGTAAGGCATGCCAACTCGCGCGCATAGCGGACCTCTTCGCCGAACATGATCGCGGAGCTCGCCGTCGGTCCGCGCTTGATCTTCCGGTGTGCCATCACTGCTCCCAGCTGTGCGTCACGTGCTCAACACGTGGATCTGGGCGTCACCGTACTCCCACGGGCCGATCATTGATACCGGAACGCAATCATCTGCATGCGCAGTGTGATTGCGTGCGCTCTTGTCGCACTCCCCCCTCCGCCCCTTCCGAGGTCCCCC
>NZ_JBIVVI010001685.1:0-1438 GCF_044757675.1 Kitasatospora sp. NPDC091257 | reverse complement strand
GCGTCCATCAGCCGGCCCCGCGCCGCCACCAGGGCGCACGCGTCCGCCAGCGAGAACACCCCGGCCACATGAGCGGCCGCCACCTCACCGATCGAGTGCCCGAGCAGCACATCCGGGACCACGCCCCAGGACTCCAGCAGCCGGAACGACGCCACCTCGACCGCGAACAGCCCGGCCTGCGCCCACACCGTCCGGTCCAGATCCTCCGCACCCGCGAAGACGACCTCCCGCACCGACCGCCCGAGCCTCCCGTCCAGCTCCGCACAGACCGCGTCGAACGCCGCCGCGAACACCGGGAACGCCTCGTACAGCCCCCGGCCCATCCCGACCCGCTGCGCACCCTGACCCGTGAACAGGAACGCCGTCCGCCCCTCGCCGGCCGGGTCGCCCGCGGCCAGCGCGTCGAGCGCGGCGGTGAACGCCTCCCGGTCGCCGCCGAGCAGGACCGCGCGGTGCTCCATGACGGTACGGGCGAGCAGCCCGCGCCCGACGTCCACCGGTCCGGCCTCCGGCGTGGCGGCCACGAAGGCCCGCAGCCGGCGCGCCTGGGCCCGCAGGCCGTCGGCCGTCCGGGCCGAGAGCGGCCAGGGCACGAGGGCCGGGACGCTCGCCGGTTCGGGGACCACGAGGGCCTCGCCCTGCTCGATGACCACGTGGGCGTTGGTGCCGCTCACCCCGAAGGAGGAGATCGCCGCCCGGCGCGCCCGGTCCGCCTCCGGCCACGGCCGGGCCTCGGTCAGCAGCTCCACCGCGCCCGCCGACCAGTCCACCAGCGGTGTCGGCTCGTCCACGTGCAGGGTGGCCGGCAGCACGCCGTGCCGCATCGCCAGCACCATCTTGATCACGCCCGCCACCCCGGCCGCGGCCTGGGTGTGGCCGAGGTTGGACTTCACCGAGCCGAGCAGCAGCGGACGGCCTTCGGGCCGCCCCTGCCCGTACGTGGCGAGCAGCGCCTGGGCCTCGATCGGGTCGCCGAGGCGGGTGCCGGTGCCGTGCGCCTCCACCGCGTCCACCTCGGCGGGCGAGAGTCCGGCGGCGGCCAGGGCCTCCCGGATCACCCGCTGCTGGGACGGCCCGTTGGGGGCCGTCAGCCCGCTGGAGGCGCCGTCCTGGTTGACCGCGCTGCCCCGCACCACCGCGAGCACCTCGTGCCCGAGCCGCCGGGCGTCGGAGAGCCGTTCCACCAGCAGCACGCCCGCGCCCTCGGCCCAGCCCATCCCGTCGGCGGCGGCGGCGAAGGACTTGCAGCGGCCGTCCGCGGCCACGCCCTGCCCACCGCCCAGCGAGCCGAACACCTCGGGCGCGGCCATCACGGTCACCCCGCCGGCCAGCGCCAGGTCGCACTCCCCGCCCCGGAGGGCCTGCACGGCCAGGTGCAGGGCGACCAGCGAGGAGGAGCAGGCGGTGTCCACGGTGACCGCCGGGCCCTCCAGGCCGA
>NZ_JBIVVI010001684.1:0-1438 GCF_044757675.1 Kitasatospora sp. NPDC091257 | reverse complement strand
CCTCGATCACCCGGGGCTCCGGGGCCCGGTCCGGGCCCTGCTGCTCGTACTGGCCGTACGGGCCGTACTGCTCGTACTGGTCGTACTGCTCGTGCTGCGGGTGGGACGCGTGGGGCTCGTACGGGCCGTACTGCTCGCCGGGGTACCGCTGCTGTTCGCTCATGCCGACCAAGCTCGTCCCGCTGCATGAGGAGTGCATGAGAACCGGCTCAGAACGGGGAGAGAAGCCCGTTGGGTTCTCATAAAGCCTGGTCAGGCGGCCTGCCGAGCGGAACCGGCTACTCCGGTACGGATCGGTCCGGGGCGGAGTCGCCGCAGCCGCAGGAGCGGCGGATGACCAGCCGGGACGGGAAGGTGCGGACCCGCTCGGTGTCCGAGCCGGGCACCATCAGCGAGTCGTCCAGCACCAGGTCCACGGCGGCCCGGGCCATCGCGTCGCGGTCGGAGGCGACGGTGGTCAGCGGCGGGTCGGCGAGCGCGGCCTCCGGCACGTCGTCGAAGCCGGCCACCGCGAGGTCCTCCGGGACCCGCAGGCCGACCTCGCGGGCGGCCCGCAGCACGCCGATCGCCTGGTCGTCGGTGGAGCAGAAGATCGCTCGCGGCCGGTCCGGCGAGCGGAGCAGGCCGAGCGCGACGTCGTAGGCGCCGTAGCGGTGGAAGGGCGCGTCGATCAGGTGGGGCTCGGTGGGGATGCCGTGCGCGTCCATGGCGCGCTGCCAGCCCTCGACGTGGTCGATGACCGGGTCGCCGGGGGCGGGGGACTCGACCGGGCCGCCGAAGCAGGCCACGTACGGGTGCCCGTGCACCTCCAGCAGGTGGCGCACCACGGCCTCGGCGCCCGCCACGTCGTCGGTGACCACCGCGACGTCGTCGATCGCCTCGGGCCGGCGGTGCAGCAGCACCACCTTGGCGCCCTCCATCGCGGCGAACTCCTCGGCGGCGCGCTGCGAGGGGCCCTGGCTGACCAGGATCAGGCCGGAGACGCGCATCCCGAGGAACGCGCGGACGTAGTGCACCTCGCGGTCGTCCACGTAGTCGGAGTTGCCGATCAGCACGAGCTTGCCGCGGTCGGAGGCGGCCCGTTCCACGGCGTGCGCCATCTCGGCGAAGAAGGGCTGGCGGGCGTCCGGGACGACCATGCCGATCAGGTTGGTGCGGCGGGAGGCCATCGCCTGGGCGACGCTGTTCGGCCGGTAGCCGAGCTGCTCGATCGCCGCGAGGACCTTCTCCCGGGTCGCGGGCGCGACCGGGCGCGGCCCGTTGTTGATGACGTAGCTGACGACCGCGGTCGAGGTACCAGCCAGCCGGGCTACATCGTCGCGCGTCACTTTGGCCACGGGGGGAGTCTACGCGTGTGGCCTCCGGGGCGGCAGTGGGGTCCGGGGCCTTGTTCGGCAGGCCGACGGGCCCCTCCGGGAGGAACCGGGCAAGCCGGGCG
>NZ_JBIVVI010001683.1:0-1440 GCF_044757675.1 Kitasatospora sp. NPDC091257 | reverse complement strand
CCCCCGGGGCCGGTTCCGATGACCCGCGCGGGTCCGCGCGGACCTGTGCGGACTCGCGCGGACCCGAGCGGACCTGTGCCGACCTGTGCCGACCTGTGCCGACCTGTGCGTGGCCGAACGGGCGACCCGGTCAACAGGTACGGCCTCAGGCCGGCAGGACCCTCTTCAGCAGGCCGAGCAGCGCCTCCCAGTGCCGCTCGGCGGCCGCGGCGTCGTAGCGGCTGGTGTCCGCCTGGGTGTAGCCGTGCGGGGCGCCGGCGTAGACCTCGGCCCGGTACCGGACGCCGGCGGCGGTGAAGGCCGCGGCGAGCCGGTCGATCTGCTCGGGCGACAGCGCGGGGTCGGCGTCCGCGTGGCCGAAGTACAGCTCGGCGGTGATCCGGTCGGCGCCCAGGTGCGGGCTGTCCGGGCTGTCGGTGGCGAGGCTGCCGCCGTGGAATCCGGCCGCGACGGCGATCCGGTCCGGGTGGCTGGCGGCCGTGCGCAGCGCCAGCAGGGCCCCGCGGCAGTAGCCGGTCAGGCCGACCGGGCCGTCCTGGACCAGCGGGGACTCGCCGAGCCAGCGCAGATACGCGTCCGCGTCGCGCGCGGTCGCCTCCGGGGTGAGCGTGTCGAGCAGCGGGACGATCCGGGCGAAGAGTTCGTCGGCCTGGTCCAGGTCGATGAGCTCCGGCAGTTCGACGACCGGCGCGCGCCCCGCCCGGTAGAAGGCGTTGGGGACGAGCACGGTGTACCCGGCCGCGGCCAGCCGGTCGGCCATGCGCTCAAGGTGCGGTCGGAGCCCGAAGGCGTCCATGTAGAGGATGACACCCGGGTGGGCCCGGCCGTCGTCGGGGTGGGCGAGGTAGGCGTCGGCGGTGCCGTCCGCCGTCGGAATGTCCACGAGAGTTCCGCGCACGGGCATGATCAGAGCGCTCCTTCCGGTTCGTCCGGCAGCGTATCCGGTGGGCCCGTCGCCCGCCCATGCGGTTTTCGCCACACTGCGCCCGCGCCTGCGCCCGCACTGCGCCACGGCGCGCCCGCGTCCTGAGCCCGGCCCGACCCGGCTCAGCCCGGCTCAGCCCGGCCCAGCCCCCGGGAACGCGACGGCCCTGCGGCCGCGTTGAGCGGGCATGGGGTGGATCGTGGGTGTGGCGGCGGCGGTGGTGGCGGTGCTGGGGATGGTGCTGCTGGCGGCGTGGCAGGTTCAGGACGAGTCCTCGTCGCGCCCGCGGCGCCGCGGGCCCGGGGCCGGGATGGGCGCCGGTGGGCTGGACGAGCTGCACGCCCTGTTCAGCCCGGGCAAGCAGGTGCAGATCGAGCAGAAGCGGGAGCAGCTCGTGCTGCGGGACGACGCGCAGGCCGGCGGGCCGCCGCACCTGGGCGTGGACCTGGACCGGGGCGTGGCGGTGATGCCGGGCGGGGCCGCGGGACGGACGTCCCCTCCCGCACCGCGCGAGG
>NZ_JBIVVI010001682.1:0-1440 GCF_044757675.1 Kitasatospora sp. NPDC091257 | reverse complement strand
GGGGGGGGGGGGCCCCCCCGCCCCGGGGGGGGCGCCCGCCCCCGCCGCTGGTGGCGCCGGTCGTGCTACTGGCCGGAGACGGTGCAGCCGAGCAGCTCGTGGGCGGCGGCCGGGCGCAGACCGCTGTCCTGCGTCTGCTCGGTGTCCTGCGGGTCGTCGGCGACGGTGCCGGCGGTGGTGAGGGTGGCGTCCATGAGGCGTCCTCCTGAATTTCTCGAACGGAATGGTGGCAAATCAGCCAGGACCCATGAAAGCATTCACCGACTCTCCCCGGAAGGGCTTTCCGGGGATTTCACGAAAGACTTTCCATGCCCTTTTCGGACAGCATTTCGCACCGCCCCGAGCAATTCCGGGACGGTTTCGAGAAAGGATTTAAAAGTGGCTGATTTCCTTTCCGGCCTGGATGATGCGCTGGCCGGGTACGCGGAGCTGGTACCAGCGGGGGAACTGGTGCCCTCCGTGGAGGAGCTGACCCGGCGGTTGCGCGGGGCGGCCGAGCGTGCACCGGGAGTGTGCCGGATGCGGCGGATCGGCAGTTCGCGGCAGGGGCGGGCACTGGAGGTGCTGTCGGTCGGGGCGGGGCGGCGACCGGTGCTGGTGGTCGGCGGCCCGCACCCGAACGAGCCGGTCGGCTATGCCACCATCGCGTTCCTGGCCGAACTGGCAGCAGCCCGCCCGGAGGTCCGCGACGGGGTTTCGTGGCATTTCCTGCCGTGCGTGGACCCGGACGGCGCAGCCCTGAACGAGAAATGGACGAGCGCCCCGCTCGACTTGTACACCGAGCACCGTCATTTCTTCCGTCCCGCATTGGCGGAGCAGCCGGAATGGACTTTCCCCATCCCCTGGCGGGGTGGTGTCCACCAGTTCGGTCTTCCGGAGCAGCAGGCGCTGGCCGACCTGGTGGACGGACTGGAACCGGCCGCCGTCGTGAGCCTGCACAACGCCGAGTTCGGCGAGCCCTTCTTCGTCGTGAGCCGGGACGTACCGGGCCTGGCGGCTCAGCTGGGCGCGGTCGCCGCACGGCACGGCCTGCCGGTCGGCCAGGCCGCCCCGTCGGACGTCGTCGGCTGGCCGGTCCTCGGCAACGGCGTCTACCGCATGCCGCCGATCGAGGAGCTGGCGATCCGCAACCACGACCAGCAGGCCCCGACGTACGGCGCGCATCTGACCCACCACGCCGCCCGGCACGGATCGCTCACGCTGCTGCCGGAGGTCCCCCGTTGGCACGCTGGCACCCGGTTCGACAGCGGCTCGCCGACCGCCCTCACCGGCTTGGCCCGGGCCCTGGCCGGTGAGAGTGACGAGGTGCACGGGCTGCTGCAGCTGGCCGGCCCGCGCGACGACGGGTTCGCGCGCGCCGCCGCCGACACCCTGGCCGTGGCCGACACCGTCGCCCGATCCTGGATGCGGAGGGCCGAGGACGACACCCCGGCCACGGGG
>NZ_JBIVVI010001681.1:0-1444 GCF_044757675.1 Kitasatospora sp. NPDC091257 | reverse complement strand
GGCCGGCCCGCGGACGGGGTGGAGTGCGGACGGGGTGGAGTGCGGACGGGGTGGAGTGCGGTGCGGTGGCCCGACGGTCAGTCGGCGGCCCCGACCCGCGGGGCGGAGCCGCCCGGGCGGACGTCGTCCCTGTCCTCGTCCCGGCCCTCGTCCCGGCCCTCGACCAGGACGGCGGGCTCCAGCGGCGAGGCGATCTCCTGCGGCTTGCTGCGGGACGCCCAGTCGCGGATGCCGAGCAGCACCATCACGAAGAAGATCCCGTAGACGATGCCGGAGAAGTACAGCTCGGAGTGGACGGCGAGCGGCACGCCCACCAGGTCGACGGCCAGCCAGACGAACCAGAACTCCACGTAGCGGCGGGCCTGGCTGTACATGGCGAGGATCGAGCCGACGAAGATCCAGGCGTCCGCGAGGACCATCCACCACGGCGCTCCGGGGTAGAACGAGGCGTCCGTCCCCTTCAGCACCGCGCCGAACGCGGCCGTCCCCGCCACCATCGCGGCGATCAGCACGGCGCGCTCCCGCCCCGACGCCCAGCGGACGTTGATGGCGCCTTCCTGCTCGCGGCTGCGCTTCCAGGTCGCCCAGCCCCAGGACGCCGAGACGATGATCACGATCTGTCGGGCGGCGTTGCCGCCGAGGTGCACGTTCAGGCTGGCGATCAGCAGCAGCACCGAGCCGAGGATCTGCACCGGCCAGGCCACCAGGGACCGCCGCAGGGCCAGCCAGACGGTGGCGAGCGCCAGGATGTTGCCCAGGAAGTCGGACCAGTAGACGGGGAGACCGAAGAAGTCGAACTGCTCGTTCAACCAGTGGAACGCGCTCATGACTCACACCTTTGTTCGTGCGGAGCGAGGTGGGGGAAGGGACGGTCGGCCCCGCCGAAGCGGGGGGTGCGGGGCCGACCGGGCTCGGGGCGCAGGGCGCGCGGCCGCGTGGGGAGCGGGTGTGCGCGCCGGCAGGTGAAGGCGGTGCCGGTGGATCAGGAGTGGGGAACGGCGGTGCCGGTGGATCACAGCGGGGAAGCGTGATGCCGGTGGATCGGGAGGGGGGAACGGCCGTGCCGGTGGGTCAGGACAGGGCGGCCAGGACGTGCCGTCCGTGCGCGGAGTCCAGCAGGGCCTCGGAGCGGCGGACGTCCTCCCGGGCGGCGAGCAGCAGCTCGTCGACGGAGGCGAACCTCTCGGTGTCCCGGATGCGGGCGACGAACCACAGGTCGACGCGCTCGCCGTACAGGTCGCCCGGGGCGTCGTGGCAGTACACCTCGGTGTGGATCTCGGAGGTGTCGCAGAAGGTGGGGTTGGTGCCGATGCTGATCGTCGCGCGGTGCACGGTGCCGGTCGCGCGGCGGGCCAGCCAGCCGCTGTAGATCGCGGGCGGAGGGACGGGTGTGCCGGGCTCGGCGGCGATGTTGGCGGTGGGGAAGCCCAGCCCCCGCCCCCGG
>NZ_JBIVVI010001680.1:0-1445 GCF_044757675.1 Kitasatospora sp. NPDC091257 | reverse complement strand
AGGCGCTCGCCGGACTGCTCGCGCACGAGCGCGAACTGCTCGCCCAGCTCAGCTCCGGCCAGCAGCCCGAACTCGCCGCCCTGCTGCGCCTGCTCGCCGAGCACCGCCGCCCACCCCTGCGCAGCGTCACGATCGGGCACAGCCGCGACGACGCCTCCCGCACGGCCGCCGCCGCGTTCGCCGACGCCTGGCACGCCGCCGGCAACGCCGTCCTGGCCGTCGTCGACTGGCCCGAACAGGCCGCCTCCTGGCTGCGGCCCGCCCAGCGCCTCACCGACCGGGAACCCGACGCCCTCGTCATCGCCGCCGCCCCGCTCGGCTGGGCACAGCTCGCCCGACGCCTGCGCCACAGCACCTCCTGGCGCCCGGACCGCACGTTCGGCTTCGCGTCCCTCGCCGAGCCGGTCGCCGCTGCGCTCGCCGGGCCCGGCGTCCTGGACGGCGTGCGCGGCGCGAGCGCGGACGGCGGCACCTGGCGCATCGAATCCGGCTGGACCGCCTCCTTCCCGCCCCTCGCCCCGGGCGCCGCCGTGTGAACAGCACCCCCGCGCTGTTCGGCCCGCCGCCCGCCGGCTACGAGCGCCGCGAGATCGCGCCGGGCGCCGTCCACCTGCCCGGCTGGCTCACCCCCGACCGGCAGCGCGAGCTCGTCGCCGCGTGCCGCGCCTGGGCCGTCGGCCCCGTCCCGATCCGGCACACCCGGCTGCCGGGCGGTGGCGTCATGTCCGTGCAGACCGTGTGCCTGGGCTGGCACTGGCAGCCCTACGCCTACACCCGCACCGCCGACGACGTGAACGGCCGCCGCGTCGCCCGCCTCCCCGACCGGCTCGCCGACCTCGGCCGCCGGGCGGTGGCCGACGCCTACCAGGACCCCGACCAGGGCGCCGCCTACGAACCCGACGCCGCGCTGGTCAACTTCTACGACGCCGACGCCCGGCTCGGCATGCACCAGGACAAGGACGAGCGCTCCCTCGCCCCGGTGGTCTCCCTCAGCATCGGCGACACCTGCCTCTTCCGCTTCGGCAACACCCGCAGCCGCAACCGGCCCTGGACCGACCTGACCCTCGCCTCCGGCGACCTCCTCGTCTTCGGCGGCCCCTCCCGCCTCGCGTACCACGCCGTGCCGACGATCCTCCCCGGCACCGGCGACCCCGCCATCGGCCCCGCCCGGGGCCGCCTCAACATCACCCTGCGCGTCACCGGCCTGACCGACCCCGCACCCGCTCCGACCGGATCGGCCCGGTGACCGCCCCCGCCCGGTGACCGCCGCCGCCCGGCCACCGGCCGGGATCAGGGCCTTGAGGCCGCGTCAACCCCGGGCGCGCCGAATGTGAACGCCGCATTAACCCAAACTGGTCAGTGTGTGACATATTCTTCCTCGGCGGATGAATTCGGACCAATCGTCCTGAACCCGCCCGGAGGGCATCCCCTCACCCTCCCGTACC
>NZ_JBIVVI010001679.1:0-1446 GCF_044757675.1 Kitasatospora sp. NPDC091257 | reverse complement strand
CCGGGGGGCTGGTCAGCGTGAGCGTACCGTCGAACGGGGCGAGCCTGCGCCGGATGCCCTTCAGGCCGCTGCCGCCGTCCGGGTCGGCGCCGCCGCGGCCGTCGTCGGTGACCTCGGCGCGGAGCAGTCCGGCGGCGTGGGTGAGGTGCACGGCGGCGTGCCGGGCGTCGCCGTGCTTGACGGCGTTGGTGAGCGCCTCGCTGACCGCGAAGTAGACCGCCGACTCCACCGGCGCCTCGGCCCGTCCGGGCAGTTCGGTCCGCACCTCGACCTTCAGCGGGACGTCCAGGGCCAGCGCCCGCACGCCTTCGGCGAGTCCGCGTTCGGCGAGGACCGGCGGGTGGATGCCGCGCACCAGGTCGCGCAGTTCCTGGAGGGCTTGGGTGACGTTCTCCTGGGCGTCGGTCACCACCCGCTTGGCCTGCTCCGGATCACGGTCGATCAGTGCCGCCGCCGCGCCCAGACGCAGGCTCACCGCGACCAGCCGGGCCTGCGCGCCGTCGTGCAAATCCCGTTCGATCCGGCGCAGTTCGGCGGCCTGGGCCTCGGTGGCGTCCAGCCGGATCTCGGTGAGCTGCTCGACCCGCCGGGCGAGCCGGGAGCGTTCGGTGGGCCCGAGCAGGGTGCCGGTCCACCGGCCGTGCAGGCGCAGCGCGGGGCGGGCGAGGGCGAGCCCGGCGACGATCGGTACGGGCGCGAGGAGGCCGAGGAGCAGTGCGGGCAGGCCGCCGAACGGCAGGTCGTACGGCAGCGGCGCCTGGACGATCCCGTACAGGCCGGTGCCGACCAGCAGCACGGGTACGGCCGCGACGGCGCCGCCGACCAGCGGGTCGGCGATCAGCCACAGGGCGTCGCGCCAGGTCGCCGGGTCGTTCCAGAGCCAGCGGACGCGCAGGGCCAGGCCCGCGAACCAGCGGTTCCTGTGGTAGTCGTGGCCGGTCCAGTACCAGCCGTGGAGGGTGCGTTCCAGGGCCGGGCGCGGCCGGTACGGCGGCGGTACGGGCACCTCCGACCAGTGGCCGGCCGCCCACCGGGCCGCCTCGGCGGCGGAGCGGACCATCCGGGTGGCGGCCGGGAAGAGCGGGAAGATCCCGAGGCAGCCCCAGAGCAGGAAGGACAGCAGGAAGACCGCCATCAGCACCACGCCGACGGGTATCAGCAGCGTCAGGACGGCGAGCCGCCCGAGTGCCCGGGCGGCGGCGCGCAGCTCGCGGGCCGCGGCGCCCGGCTCACGGACGGCGTCGGCCCATGCGCGGACGGCGTCGGCCCGTTCGCGGGCTTCGCCGCCGGGCCGACGGGCGTCGCTGCCCGGCTCGCGGGCGGCTGGGGTCTGCGGGCTGCTCACGAGTCCTCCGGTCGGGTTCGGTGGTGCGGGTCGTTCATGATCGCAGTCGTCCGCCCGGGCAGCCGCGCCCGCACCCGGACCCGCACCCGGCTCCGCATCCG
>NZ_JBIVVI010001678.1:0-1451 GCF_044757675.1 Kitasatospora sp. NPDC091257 | reverse complement strand
CGTAGGGGAGGCCCGGTTGCCCTCAGGGACCAGGCCGGTTGCCCTCGGGGGACAGATCACGGCTGGTTACCGGCGGGTCGGTTTGGTTCGGACGGGTGCACGATGCAACAGTGTCCGTCGGGTATTGACATGGTCACGGGATGTGAGGGGAGATGCGGGGGGAGCGGGAACTCGGAGACGAACGGGCCGGAAACGTTCAGTTTCCTTGCCGGATGTCGCTCAGGGTCCCGCTGACGTTGAGGAGTTCGTGGCACGTGGGCGCCTGCTTGCCCGAGGCCGGGGTGCCCGGCACCTCGCAGGTCACGTTCGCGGTCACCGCCTGGTCCTCGGGGACCTGGAGGGGAGTCACCCAGTGGTAGTCCTGGTTGCGGAAGGTCTCCAAGGCGATCGTGGTGATGGTCTTGTTGCCGGCCATGATGGTCACCAGTCCCTGGTCGCCCTGGAAGTTGGCGACCACGAGGTCCGTGATGTCGAAGACCTTGCCGTGCGGCACCTGGTAACTGCCGGTCGCGGCCGCGCCGTTCTCGGTCACGACGTCGATCGTGGCGGAGCTCTGCTGGCCGGTCCCCGGCACCGCCAGGCCGCCCGGACCAGGTCCGCCCTGGCTGCCGGGGCCGGTGGTCGGCTTCCCGGCGCCCGGCTTGGTCTGGCCGCCCGGGGTGCTCCCGTTGACGGGGCTGCCCGGCGTGTCACCGGCCGGGACACCGGCGGGCGGGGCCGGAGTGGCGTTCTGCTGGGCGACGGCCTTCTCGGCGGCCTGCTTCGCGGAGCTGCGTACCGCCGGGCGGACCAGGGCGAACCACGCCAGCAGCAGCGCGATCAGCGCCGCCAGGAGCGCGAGCAGCCACTTCGGGAAGATCGGCAGCTGGAGGAACTCGCCGTCCAGGAGCGGCTTCTGGACGGGCGTCGGCGCGGTATCCGGTGCGGCTTCCGGCTCCTTGGCCCCGTCCTTGCCGTCCTTCGCGTCCTTGTCGTCCTTCCCTCCCTTGTCGTCCTTGCCGTCCGCCCGCTCCTCCGGGCCCACCGTCACCTCGAACGGCCAGGTCGCCTGTTTGCCGAACCAGATCAGCTTGCGGGTGCGCGCCTGCACCCGCACCTCTCCGGACTCGCCGGGCTCCAGCCGCAGCTTCTCCGGCGTGACCCGGAACCGCAGGTCCTCACCGGCCTGTCCCGGAGTGAACGTCACACCGGTGGGAGCGTTGCCGAGGTTGCGCACCGAGGCCCGGTAGCGCCCGCGCAGCCAGCCGCGGCGACGGCGCGGGGCCAGCGCGGCCTGCAGCTCCTGGAACGGCGTCACGGTGACCGTGGCCTCCGGCACCGTCACCAGGTCGGGGCGCTCGACCGGCAGCACCCGGATGCCGAGCGGGAACTCGCCGGCCCGGGTGGCGGGGGAGCGCGGCGGCGCCAGCCGGACCGTCACCGTCTCGGAGGTCCCCGGGTACAGCGACACC
>NZ_JBIVVI010001677.1:0-1455 GCF_044757675.1 Kitasatospora sp. NPDC091257 | reverse complement strand
CGGGCGGTGGAGGGCGGGGAGGGTCAGGGCCACGCGGGGTCAGCTCCCGTCCGGGTGGAGCATCAGGGCCGCCGTGCGGCACAGGATCTTGACGTCCTGCCAGAGGCTCCAGCTCTCGATGTAGCGGTTGTCGAAGCGGGCCCGGTCCTCGATGGAGGTGTCCCCGCGCAGACCGTTGACCTGGGCCAGGCCGGTGAGGCCGACCGGGACCCGGTGGCGGTCGGCGTACTCGGGGTAGGCCTGGCCGAACCTCATGACGAAGTACGGCCGTTCGGGACGCGGGCCGACCAGGCTCATGTCGCCGCGCAGGACGTTCCACAGCTGGGGCAGCTCGTCCAGCGAGCTCTTGCGCAGCAGCCGGCCGACGGTGCCCATCCGGTGGTCCTGGGAGATGTTCCAGCGGGTGGCCGACTCGTGCTCGTTGCTCGGGCGCAGGGTGCGGAACTTGAGGACGGTGAAGACCCTGCCGTCCAGGCCGGTGCGCTGCTGGCGGAAGAGCACGCCGGGGCCGGTGTCGAAGCGGACGGCGAGCGCGCAGAGCACCAGGACGGGGGCGAGCAGCAGCAGGCCGACGGTGGCGGCGGTGACGTCCAGGGCGCGCTTGACGGCCCAGCCGGGGCGGCGCCGCGCGGGGCGGCCGACCCGCAGACAGGGGAAGCCCCACAGGTGGTCGCCGCCGGTGACCGGGGTGGCGGGCAGCGAGCCGTACTCGCGCAGCGCGGGCACCAGCCAGACCTGGCAGCCGAGCCGGGCGGCGTCGCGCAGGGTCGCGGCGGTCTCGGCCTCGTCGGCGGCGCCGGCGGTGGCGACCACCTGCTGGACACCGTGCCGGCGCACTTCGCGTTCCAGTGCCTCGCGGCCGCCGAGGACGGGCAGGTCGGTGCCGCCGGGCAGCAGCGGCGGGTCGGCGTCGAGGAAGCCGACCGGGCGCATCCCGTACTCGCCGTGCTCGCGCAGGGCGGTGGCGACCCGGCGGCCGAGCCGGCCGGCGCCGAGCACCAGGACGGGGCTGGGGCGGCTGCGGCGGATCCGCCGGACCAGGTGGTAGAGGACGGCGCGGCCGACGGCGGCGATCAGCAGCTGGGCGCCGAGCAGGACGGTGAGCCGGGCGGGGCTGGCCGGGCCGCAGTCGGGCCAGCGGCCGTCGAGGCAGCCGGACAGGGTGACGGCGAAGGCGGTGGCGACCACGGCCCGGGCGGTGAGGGCGGGCAGTTCGTCCAGGACGGAGAGGGTGAGCCGGGAGCGGTAGAGGCCGCCGGCCAGGTTGAGCAGGAGCAGCAGGGGCAGGACGGCGGGGACGCCGAGCAGGGGGTCGAGCGGGGCGGCGGGGTCGACGGCGTGGTTGGCGATGCCGCCGGCGGAGCACAGCGCGATGATGTCGGCCTGGACCAGGGCGAGCGACAGGGCCAGCCGGGAGCGGACCGCCCCGCGGGGCCGGCGCGGCGACGTGACCAC
>NZ_JBIVVI010001676.1:0-1458 GCF_044757675.1 Kitasatospora sp. NPDC091257 | reverse complement strand
GGCAAAGGGATATCCGTCGAATCTCCGATAGGCGCCGCTTATCGGCTCACAGGATTCACTTCTTTGACTGCCGGGCGTGCGCGGGAAGTCGGCCCGTCCGACTTCCCGTGCCTCCTGGTCGGCGTCAGCGGCCCGGCGTCCGGAGCGGGGGCGGGGGCGGGGCGATGGTGATCAGCGGGTGGAAGTGGGCGAGTTCGGCGGGTTCGTCGACGGGTTCGCCCTCGGCCTCGATCCAGGCGTGGGCGCGGAAGGGGGCGGTGCGCACGCCCGTGCGCCAGGTCGGCCAGCTGCCCCGGGTTCGGCACAACAGGGCTGCGGCGATGGAGCGTTGAAGACAGCCCTGGCCGGCGCAGCGCATGCTGAGCGCGACCACGGCCTGCCGGGCGGCGAGGGCCTCGGCCCGGCGGGCGGGCCGGGCGCCGCGGCGCAGCGCGAGCATCACCCGGCGGATCCGGGCCGGGGGGAGTTTCTCGATCAGCCGGGCCGCGCCGATCGCGGCGAGGGCGGCGGGCCGCAGGTGCCGGGGCGGGCGGCCGGCGCGGGTGGCGTGGGCGTGCAGGCTCATCCGGTGACCAGTCCGGCGGTACGCAGGTTCCGGTGCAGCCGCTCGACGTCGGAGCGCGCCCGTTCGGCGGTGACCGGGTGGCGGCCGGCGAGGTCGGTGGCGATCTCGTCGGTGCTCCGGCCGTCCAGCAGGGATCGCAGGGTGAACAGCCCGGTGCGGTTGAGCTGGTAGTAGCGGCCGGAGCGCTCGTCGAGCAGGACGGCGCCGTCGTCGGTCGGGGTGAGCGTCACGTCGGGGCGCAGCTCGGCGGCCATGCGGGCTCCTTCGGTGGGCGGTCGGGGGTGGCGGGGTGGGCGCGCAGCCAGTGTTCGCAGGCGAGGGTGGCGTCGAGGGCCGCGTAGGGGGTGCCGGGCGGGTAGAGCCCGAGGCAGGCACGGCGCAGTGCGTCGGGGTCGATCAGTCCGGCGCGGGCCAGGGCGCTGTCCTCGATGAGGGCGGCGAGTCGGGCGCGGTGGCGGGCGAGGCCCTGGTGGGCGTCGGGGGTGAAGTCGCCTTTGCCGGTGCGTCGCAGGAGGTCGGCGGGGACGTCAGGGGCGAGGGCCTCGGTGAGCAGTGGCTTGTAGGCGAAGGGTGTGCCGCGGGTGGCGGGTTCGGCGGCGAGGCAGGCGTCGAGGACCTGGTCGTCCAGGTAGGGGGCGCTGTGGGGTACGCCCGAGCGTGCGGTGGTGTCGTTGAGTTGGCGTAGGGCGGCGGCGCTGCGGCGGACGAGGTGCAGGGTCTGGTGGTGGGTGTGGTGCGGTGCCAGGGGTGGTGTGCCGTGGAGGGCTTCGAGTTGTTCGCGGACCAGGTCGGCGGCGTGGGGGGTGGCCCAGGGCGGCAGGCGGGGTTCGGTTCCCCAGCCGAGGAGTTGGGTGGTGGGTGGCGGGTGGGGGTGGGTGAGGCGGTCGGTGTCG
>NZ_JBIVVI010001675.1:0-1459 GCF_044757675.1 Kitasatospora sp. NPDC091257 | reverse complement strand
GGGGGCGGACGGAGCCTCCGCGGCGCCGCCGGAACCGGAGCCCGCGCCGGCCTCCGGGCCGCCGCCCGAGCGCTCGCTCCACGGCCCGCTCTTGCGCCACCACTCGCCGTCCGTCATCACCGACCACCCCGCCTCGCCCGTACCGGCCGCCCACCGAACCGCCCTCGGCGTGACGCTACCCACCCCGCCCCCGCCCGCGCGAGTCCGTCCGCGGGTCCGCGGTGCGCCGCGGGTGCGGCGGGACGAGGGACACCCCGTCGTCCCCGCGCCCGACTAACCTAGGTCGAATGACCACACAGCAGGGCCCTCAACGCCGGAGCAGGTCCGCCACCGGCCCGCGCACCCTCGCCGAGGAACTGCGCGCCCGTCCGGACGACGCGCTCGCCGCCCTGCTCCGCTCCCGCCCCGACCTGCTGAACCCCGTCCCCGGCGACCTCACCCAGCTGTCCGCCCGGCTCTCCTCGCGCGCCTCCGCGCTGCGCGCCCTGGAGCGGCTCGACCGCTTCACCCTCCAGGTCGCCGAGGCGCTGGCCACCGCCCCGGACGGCACCTCGCTGAGCACCGTCCGCACCCTGCTGACCGGCCCGGCGAAGGTCAAGCCGCACCCCGGCGCGAGCCCGCTCACCCCCGCCGACCGGTCCGCCGTCGCCACCGCCCTGCCGCGCGCGATCGCCACCCTGCGCGACCGGGCGCTGCTCTGGGGCCCGGACAACGGGCTGCGGCTGGTCCTCGCCGTCCGCGAGGCGCTCGCCCCGACCACCGGCAACCCGGGCCGCACCGGCCTCGGCCCCACCCTCGCCGACGCCACCATCGGCATGTCCCCGGCCCGGCTGCAGCAGCTGCTCGCCTCCGCCGGACAGCCCGCCACCCCGGACCCGGTCAGCGCCGTCGCCGCGCTCACCGCACTGCTCACCGACCGCACCCGCTGCGCGGCGCTGCTCGACACCGCGCCCGAGGCCGCGCGGCGGCTGCTGGAACGGCTGGTCTGGGGCCCGCCCACCGGCACCGTCCCGGACGCCGCCCGCCCGGTCACCGCCGAGGACGCCCAGAGCCCGGTCGAGTGGCTGCTCGCCCGCGGTCTGCTGCTGCCCAACAGCCCCGGCAGCGTCGTACTGCCCCGCGAACTCGCCCTGCACCTGCGCGGCGGCCGCACCCACCGCACCGTCGAACCGGTCCAGCCCGAGCCCGCGCCCGCCGCCGCCCCGCGCGACCCCCGGGCCGTGGACGGCGCCGCGGCCGGCCAGGCGCACACCGCGGTCAAGACCGTCGAGGAACTGCTGGACGGCTGGGGCCTCACCCCACCGCTGACCCTGCGCGCCGGCGGCCTCGGCGTGCGCGACCTCAAGCGCACCGCCCAGGCCCTGGAGAGCACCGAGCGGCAGACCGCCTTCTGGCTCGAACTCGCCTACACCGCGGGGCTGCTGGCCCCCGACGGCGAGGTGGACGAACGCTGGGCCCC
>NZ_JBIVVI010001674.1:0-1464 GCF_044757675.1 Kitasatospora sp. NPDC091257 | reverse complement strand
GTGCAGGGCGTGCGGCTGGTGGACGGGGAGCTGCGGGCGGACGGGTTCTCGTACGGGGTGTTCGAGCTGGGCTGACGGTCGCCCCGGGCAGGGCCTGGCCGCCGGTCGGTCGCCGGCCGGGCGGTGGCCGGTCGGTGGCCGGGCTTCCGAATGATGTCGGATAGTTGTAAGCTACATCGATAGATGGTTGCATTTACCACCTGCATTGGTTGCATTTCCCACCTTCTCCTCACCGAGAGAACACCACCGGAGGACGGTACGAACGCCATGAGCACACCCCGGAACCCCGCCGCAGCGCCCACCCTGGGGCACTCGCTCAAGCACCTGGCCACCCACCTGATCACCCCGCTGCTGATGTGCCTGGGCATGGCGCTCGCCTACCAGGGCGCCTTCCACCAGCCCGAGCCGCACCACCTCAAGGTGGCCGTGGTCGGCACCACGCCGCAGGCGCAGGGCCTGGCGCAGGCGATCCAGGGCAAGGCCGGGGACGCGCTCGACGTCCGCACCGTGGACGACCGGGCCGCCGCCGAGCAGCAGCTGCGCGACCGGGACCTGGTGGGCGCCTTCGTCCCGGACGCCAAGAGCCCCGAACTGATCGTCGCCAAGGGCAACTCGGACACCTCCGTGGTGGCCGCCACCGCGGTGTTCACCACCGTCACCGACAGGCAGGGCGTGCCGCTGCACGTGACCGACCTGACCACCCCGGCCAAGGGCGACCCGACCGGACAGGGCCTGTTCTTCCTGCTGGTCGCGCTGAGCATCGGCTCCTACGCCAGCGTCGCGGCGATCGGCGCGGCCGGCGCGGGGCTGAGCGTGAAGATCCGGGCACTGGTCGGAGTGGCCGTCTCGCTGGTGGTCAGCGTGATCGGGATCGTCACCGCCGGGCCGGTCTTCCACGTGGTCGACCACGACTGTGCGGCGATCTGGGCGCTCGGCTGGCTCTACTCGGCGGGCATCGTGCTGATCGGCATCGGCCTGCACAGCTTCCTGAAGAAGTGGACCACGCTGGCCCTGATGGTGCTGTTCGTGATGCTGAACTTCACCTCCTCCGGCGGCATCTACCGGCCCGAACTGCAGAACGGATTCTTCGGAGGCCTGCACGGCTTCTGGACGGGCGCGGGCTTCCTGGAGGGCGCTCGCAGCATCATGTACTTCGACGGCGGCGCGGGCCTCGGCGGGCACGTCGTGACCCTGCTGGTCTGGTTGCTGCTCGGCGGGGCCGCCCTGGTGGCCGCGGCCATGTACGAGGGGCGTGGGCGCCGTCCGGTGGAAACGCCGCAGGAGGCCGAGGAGGAGATGGAGGAGACGGTCGCGGTCTGACCGGACTCCCCGGAGAGACTCCACCCGGCGCCACGGGCATCGGCACCGGGTGGGAACGGGGCGGCCCGCGCCCGGCTCTGGACAAGCCGGACGCGGGCCTCGGCGCGTCCCGGGGAGGGGGCGGCCCGGGGCGTCCCAACCCGT
>NZ_JBIVVI010001673.1:0-1468 GCF_044757675.1 Kitasatospora sp. NPDC091257 | reverse complement strand
GGGGACCGGGACACCGACCGGGGGTCCCGGCTGCTCCCGGTGTCACGACTGCTCACCCGCCCGCAGTTCGGTGGCGATCCGGCGCCGGCCGGCGACCAGCGTCTCCACCACCACCCCGAGCCCGACCAGCAGGGCCAGGCCCGCGGTGGGCAGCAGCACCGGCATCAGCACGGGGACGACGACGTCCCCGACCGTGGCGCCGACCAGCGTCGAGATGTCGAAGGCCCCGCCCAGCAGGGCGACCGCCGCCAGTGCGACCAGGCCGCCGCCGACGGCCGCGGCCAGGGTCTGCGGCAGCGCCTCGGTCATGATCAGTGCCAGCCCCTGCCGCGGCCGCATACCCATGGTGCGCAGCCGGGCGAGCACGGCGATGCGGTCGGGTGCGGCCCGGAAGAGCGTCAGCAGGACGGCGAGCAGGGCGAATCCGGCTCCGGCGGCGGCCGCGTACCGGAACAGCCGCCCGGCGGCGTGCTGCAGCGGGTCGTCGCCGAGCGCGGCGGCGGTCTCCCGGCTGCTGTGCACGGTGTATCCCGAGGGCAGGCCGTGGGTGTCCTTGCCGACGGCGGTGGCGTCGTCCGCGATCAGCTTGGCCAGACCGACCGGCCGGTCCCCGCTGTTGTCCCGCAGGACCGTCCTGACCCGGTCGGGGTCGACGTCGCCGACGGCGAACCACGTGTTGACCCGCCTGGTGTCCGGCAGTCGTTCCCAGGTGGGGCCGGCGGGAACGACGACGAACGGCTTGCCCGGGTCCGGCAGTGCGGGGGTGGCGCCGACGGTCCCTGCGACGGCGAGGTGCAGGTCGTTGCCGTTGGGCGTGCGCACCCGGGACGACCCTGCGGCCAGGCGTTCGGCCAGGTCGCGGCTGACCAGGGCGGGCACCGGGGTGTCCCGGCCGCCGCCGGACGTCCCGGCCAGCCTCGCCGGATCGAACCCGCCGACCCCGAGGGCCCGGGCGATCTCGGCGTACGCCGCCGGGTCGGCCACCACCACCAGGTCGGCCTCGGTGTAGTCCCGGTCGGTGGCGAAGAAGCGGGCTCTGGGCTCGATCCAGGCCGCGGTCGAGGCCCGGACGCCCGGCAGGGCGGCGGCGGCCTCGGTGAACGGCTCGGTCAGGGTGGCGTAGTCCGGGAGGGCGACGCCGATGTCCCCGCCCGTGGCGATGCGCGCGGCGCGGGTCCGCACGTGGTCGACGGTGTCGAGCACGGTGGCGCCGAAGCCGGTCGTGGTGACGGCGATCAGCAGGGCGAGCAGCGGCAGCACGGAGGGCTTGCGGCGGCCCGAGCCGTCGCGGGCGGCCCGGGCGAGGCCGAGGAAGCCGATCGGGCCGCGGCCCCGGCCGGCGAGGGTGGCCAGCCGGCCGACCACCACCGGCTCGATCCTGGCCAGCAGCAGTCCGCCGGTGACGGCGAGCAGGAGCGGCGCGGCGACCAGCAGCGGGTCCACCCCGGCCCCGGGGTGGCCGACACCC
>NZ_JBIVVI010001672.1:0-1468 GCF_044757675.1 Kitasatospora sp. NPDC091257 | reverse complement strand
TCGCCGTCAGCGGGATGCCGAGGACCAGCGAGGTCACCGCGAGCCCGGTGTTGGAGCGCTTGCCCCAGCCCGAACGGCGGGGCTGCCCCCGGTGGGGGGACCGCGGCTCGTAGTCGTCCAACCGCTGGGCCACCGAGCGCTCGACCCGGGCGTCCAGCCGGGCGTCGAGCCGCTTCATGAAGGAGTCGACGAGTGCGTCCTCGTACTCCTTGCCGAGCTCCTTGCGGGCCTGGAGGGTGGCGTCGAGGTCGCGCCGCAGTTCGTCCTGACGAGTGTCCATGGAACCAGGGTGGGGCCGCCGGGGCCCCCGGTCCATCCGTTCGGAGGAGGAATCCGGGCGGGCTCAGGGACAAATCAGGGTTACCCCGACCCGGTTCGGCCGACCGCCGGACCGCCCGACCGGTCCGACCGGTCCGACCCGCGGGGCGTCCCACCGGACGTCCCGCCGTACGAGACGTCTTTGCCAGGTGCGGCCCGCTCCTGCACAGTCGTCGTCCGACCCCCTCGCACCCGGAGGTACCGCTGATGACCGCCACCGACGAGACCGGCAGCGTCGGCCCCTCCGCCCGGCTGCTCCAACTGTTCGAGGGGCACCGGCTGACGCCGACCCAGCGCCGGATCGCCCACTCGCTGGTGCGGCACGCCACCGAGGCGCCGTTCCTGTCCAGCGTCGAGGTCGCCGAACTCGCGGGCGTCAGCCAGCCCTCCGTCACCCGCTTCGCGGTCGCGCTCGGGTACGACGGCTACCCGGCGCTGCGCAAGCAGCTGCGCGAACTCGGCGGCGGCGAACAGGCCGCGCCGGAGACCCCGGACGACGCGGTGCGCAACGAGCACCAGCAGGCCGTGCTCGCCGAGATCGCCCACCTGCGCCACCTCGCCGAACTCCTCGCCGACCCGGAGCCGATCACCCGGGCCGCCCGGCTGCTCGCCGCCTCCCGCCCGCTGCCGGTGCTCGGCCTGCGGGCCGCCTCGGCGCAGGCGCGCGGCTTCGCCTACTTCGCGGCCAAGGTGCACCCGGACATCCGGCTGCTGGACGAGGGCGGCAGCATGCTCGCCGACCGGCTGGAACAGGCCCGGGCGGCCGGGGCCAGCGCACTGCTCTGCTTCGCGCTGCCGCGCTACCCGCGGGAGCTGATGGACGCGCTGACGGTGGCCCGCGAGTGCGGGCTGACGGTGCTCACCGTGGCCGACAGCGCCTTCGCGCCGGTCGCCAAGCTGTCCGACCTGATGCTGCCGGCCGCCGTCGGTACCGGGCTGGTCTTCGACACCGCGTGCGCCCCGATGATGCTCGGCCGGGTGCTGCTGCAATCCATGTGCGACGAACTGCCGGGCGCGGAAGCCCGGTTGGAGGCGATCGAGCAGTCGGCGGCGGCGCGCGGCCTCTTCCTGGAATGAGCGTGGAACAAGCACGGCCCGGAACGGCGGCGGGGGAGTAGCCGTCACAAACCCGGGCATCCCCTCCTGCAGG
>NZ_JBIVVI010001671.1:0-1470 GCF_044757675.1 Kitasatospora sp. NPDC091257 | reverse complement strand
TCCCGCCTCCCGCCTCCCATGGAGACCCTGACGCCATGACCGACTCCACCCTCGGCCGCTTCTACGACGCGTTCGCCGACGACTACCACCTCCTCTACGCGGACTGGAACGCCTCCGTCGCCCGCCAGGGCGCCGCGCTGGACGCCCTGATCCGCCGGCACCTCGGTGACCGCCCGGCCGAGGTGCTGGACTGCGCCTGCGGCATCGGAACCCAGGCGATCGGCCTGGCCGCGCTCGGCCACCGCGTCACCGGCAGCGACCTCAGCCCGGTCTCCGCCGCCCGCGCCACCGCCGAGGCCGCCGAGCGCGGCCTCCGGCTGCCCACCGCCGCCGCCGACATGCGGAAGCTCCCCTTCCCGGACGGGCGGTTCGACGTCGTCGTCTGCGCCGACAACGCGCTGCCCCACCTGCTCACGGCCGAGGACGTCCGCGGCGCGCTCGGTGAGATGCGACGGGTCCTGCGTCCCGGCGGACTGGTGCTGGTCACCACCCGCCCGTACGACGAGCTGCGCCGCACCCGGCCCGCCTCCACGTCGCCGCAGACCGCCGACCACGAGGGCCGACGGTCGGTCCTCTTCCAGCTCTGGCAGTGGCGGGAGGACGGCGAGCGGTACGACCTGGAGCTCTTCCGCCTCCTTCCGGACGACGCCGGCGAGTGGCAGGTCTCGGTTCGCCGCTCGACCTACTGGGCGCTCACCCAGGACCAGCTGAGCGCCTTCGCCGCCGAGGCGGGCCTGTCCGGCATCCGCTGGGAGCAGCCCGTCGACACCGGCTTCTTCCAGCCCGTCCTGATCGCCCGGGCACCCTGACCTCCCGAAAGGCTCCGGCACGGTCGTCCGCACTCACCTCCTCGGCTCTCCGCTCGCCTCGCCCTCCCCATCGCTGACCGGACCGCAATGACTGGACCGCCATGACCGGCCGCGACACAAGCGCGTCCTGGCCGTCCGCGCCGCTCAGCTGTCGAACCCCGTCTCACCGCAGTGGCCGCGGGTCCGGGCGCCGGTCCGGGGGCACCAGTCCGGGTGCCGGGGACCGCCGAGCCCCGGCGACGGCCCGTCCGCTCCTCCCCTACCGGCCCAATGCCGCCACCGCCTCCGCGACCCGGGCCGCGCCGTCCTCCTCCGCCATCGCGCGGGCCGCCTCCTCCGCCCCTTCCCTCAGCCACTGCTCCTCGACGGCCTGCCGGACGGCCTCCGCCAGCCGGTCGGCGGTCAGGTCGGTGAACCGCACCGGCGTGGTGGCGGCACCGAGCCGGGCGAGCCGACCGGCCCAGAACGGCTGGTCCGCCGTCACCGGGACGGGGACGCTCGGCACGCCCGCGCGCAGGGCCGCGGCCGCCGTGCCCGCGCCCGCATGGTGCACGACCGCCGCCATGCGCGGGAACAGCCGGGCGTGCGGGAGCTCGCCGACGGTCAGCACGTCGTCGCCCTCCCCGGCGATCCCGGCCCAGCCGGCCTGCACCACCCCCCG
>NZ_JBIVVI010001670.1:0-1470 GCF_044757675.1 Kitasatospora sp. NPDC091257 | reverse complement strand
CGTCCCCCGTCCCGGCCCGCAGGAAGCGCACGCCCCCGTGAAGCCCAAGCACGTCCCCGCGGCCGCCGGTGCCCCGGACCCGTACTTCCCGAACAGCGGCGACCACCGCTACCGGGTGCACCGCTACGAGCTGGCGCTGGACTACCGGCCCGGCCCCAACCGGCTGGCCGGCTCGGCCCGGCTGAGCGCGGTGGCGGACGCGGCGCTGGCGGAGTTCGCGCTCGACCTCGCCGAGTTCCGGATCGGCCGGGTGCTGGTCGACGGCCGGGCCGCCCGCTACACCCACCGCGGCGGCAAGCTGCGGATCCGCCCGGCCAGGGCGCTCGCACCGGGCGCCGCGTTCACCGTCGAGGTGCACTACACCGGCAACCCGCGCCCGGTGCGCAGCCCGTGGGGCGGCCTGGGCTGGGAGGAGCTGACCGAGGGCGCGCTGGTGGCGAGCCAGCCGGTCGGCGCACCGTCCTGGTTCCCGTGCAACGACCGGCCCGCCGACAAGGCCACCTACCAGCTGGCCGTCACCACGCCGTCCCCGTTCACGGTGGTGGCGAGCGGCCGGCTGCTGACCCGCACCACCAGGGCGTCCAGCACCACCTGGGTGTACGAGCAGAGCGCGCCTACCCCGACGTACCTGGTGACGGTGTCGATCGGGCACTACCGGCCGGTGCCGCTGGCGGTGCGACCGGCGGTGCCGCAGACCGGCTACGTCCCGGAGCGGCTGGCCGCCGCGTTCGCCCGGGACTTCGCCCGGCAGCCGGAGATGACGGCGTACTTCGGCGAGGTCTTCGGCCCGTACCCGTTCGGCGAGTACGCGGTGGTGATCGCGGACGAAGAACTGGACGTCCCGGTGGAGGCGCAGGGCGTCGCCACCTTCGGCACCAACCACCTCGGCGGCGGCTGGGAGCGCGAACGGCTGATCGCGCACGAGCTGGCCCACCAGTGGTTCGGCAACAGCGTCACGATCGCCGACTGGCGGCACATCTGGCTCAACGAGGGCTTCGCCAAGTACGCGGAGTGGCTCTGGTCCGAGCACGCCGGCGGCCCGGGCGCGGCCGTGCACGCCGCCGCCGCGCACCGGCTGCTGGCCGGGCTGCCGCAGGACCTCCGGCTCGACGACCCGGGCCGGAAGCTGATGTTCGACGACCGGCTCTACCAGCGCGGCGGACTGGTGGTGCACGCGCTGCGGCAAACGCTCGGCGAGGACGCGTTCTTCGCGATGCTGCGGGACTGGACGGGCGCCAACCGGCACGGCGTGGTCGCCACCTCCGACCTGCGCGCCCACGCCGCCCGGTACACCACCGCTCCGCTCGGCCCGCTCTTCGAGGCCTGGCTGGAGCGGCCGGAACTGCCGCCGCTGCCGGACTGAGCGCTCCACCCGGCCCGGCGCCGCGCGGTTCGCCCGCGACCGGGGCGCGGGCCTGGGCCGGGGTGTGGGCCTGGGTGTGGGCGCGGGCCTGGGCCGGGGTGTGGGCC